>NZ_OZ186818.1:0-18343 GCF_964273065.1 Nocardiopsis dassonvillei | reverse complement strand
GGAGAGCTTCGAGGACCTGGCGGCCGCGCTGCTGGCGGGCGTCGACGACGACGGCCCGGATCGTGCCGCTGTGCAGCTGCTGATCGAGACCAGCGAGCTGCTGAGGAGTCGGCGGTTCGTCACCGAGTACATCGACCTGTCCGAGGAAGAACCGGGTGTGGCGTGGGTGGACTGGGAGGGCATGGCCGGGCGGCTGCACGAGGGGATGCTGATGTGGCCCGCTCGGGAGCTGGCGCTCCTGCGCATCATGCTTTCGCTCGTTGGCACGGCGCCGGTACTGCTGGCGGACCTGGCGGACCTGACGCCGGACTACGCCGCCGCTGTGGCGCGCGCCGTGGTCACGGCCGCCCGCGCTGATCAGCGGGTGGAGGTCCTCATGGTGGAGCAGCGGTCCTGGTAGATGCGACAGCGCTGCGGCCCACCCCGGAAGGGGTGGGCCGTTCGTGTTTGCGGGGTCAGATGGCCGGGAGGGCGCCGGGTCCGGGCAGCGCTCCCCCGGCCACGTCGATTGGGACCGGTTCGCGGCGGGTGGTGGGGGCGGGGCCTCCCCAGTGCGCGAGGCCGGCCCCGGCCGCCGGGCGGGACAGGGCCGCGGTGATCCCCGCGAGGGACCCGCCGCGCCCGCGGCCGCGGGGCTCGGTCTGCTCCCGGCCGTCGTCGACGACGGCGTGGTCCTGGTGCTCGTTGTCGTCCATGGGTTCATCCTCGGGGCGGGGTCCGGAATCGGCCGGAATCGCCCCGTGCGCGCTCACCCGCGGTGACCGGTGTCCTGGGCGGACCAAGCACGGGGGAAAGGGGCAATGGGTCGGCGTTTCCGCTGGTCAGGAGGTAGACCAATCCGGCCGAAGCCAGTGGTCTAGTTCGCCCGCCCGATACGCCCCGGTTTGCCCCGTTTCTGACTCACGATAACCCGCGCTTAGCAAGGGTTGAGGGTGTGGGGCGTTCCCGGTACGGGGTGACGCTCGGTCGCTCGGGGCGATGTCACCTGCGCATAAAACAGGAGGGGCGGACCCAAGGCCCGCCCCCTCCTGCGCCAGTCACGGTGCATCCGGATGCACCAGACCTAGCGACCGCCACCGCCCCTACCTTGAGCAGGGTCCCCGCTGTTCGCGGGTGCTCGTGAAGGATGCCGGCACCCTCTCGGGCGTTCTCTCCGGGCCTTCGTGAGGTCTCGGCCGCCGCCTCGCCCACTCGCCCGTCCGCGACCCTGACCCTGGGTCGTCTCTCGGGGCTTCGTGGTGAGGCCGACAACAGGAACTGTAGCAGTCTTCGACGTCTGTGCAACCTATTATCCGAGTCTAGAGCGGGCTGACCCAGCTGAAAAACCCTAGTGAGGAGTCTGTGTCGCATGGAGTGATACGCTTACACCCTACAGTAAGCCACCTTTGCGCCATGTGCTAAAAAATCTAGATTCTCTTTTGTCAGGAAGTGCTTGAAAGGGTAAACATGCAGGACAACGAAGTGTTCGAGGGCGAGGGGGCCCAGCGGGAAGCCGCCCAGAACGCACGCCGCCGATCTAATGCCAATACAGTCGCGGTGCGGGAGAACTTCATCGCCCGCTCCTCGCCAGCAGCCGGCCCCCCTCCGCTGGCGGTGGTACTCCGTGGAGGTGGGGGGCGCGGCGGTGCCGTCCGGCTGAAGCTGTACCTGTCTTTCCTGTGGTTGGCCCGCAACATCGACCGTCCGGTCTACCGGTTCGCGTCCCGGGAGTGGGCCGTGCTGTTGGGCCTGCCGAAGGCCGATACGGCGGGGGCTCGCCGAATCAACGATGCGTTGCGCTGGCTGGAGGAGCAGTCCTTCGTTCGGTTGGAGCGCACGCGGGGGGCCGCGACCGCGGTGCACCTGCTGGACGATGGCGGCTCCGGGGAGCGGTACCGCTCCCCCGGTCTGCTGCTGGCCCAGAAGCGCTCCAAGCTGCCCGCCAACGAGCGCGAGAAGCACTACTACGTGCAGTTCAGCGCTGATTTCTGGCTCGAGGGATGGGTCGCGACGCTGTCCGGGCCCGCCGTGGCGATGTACCTGGTGCTGCTCCACCAGCAGAAGATGAACCCTTCCGGCCCCCTGTGGGTCTCTCCGAGCCTGGCGAAGACGATGTACGACCTCAGCGAGGACACCCGCAACAAGGGGCTTAAGGAGTTGGTGGAGGAGGGATTGGCCAGCCTGGAGCGGCAGCCGGTGCACAGCGGCGCCTTCACGGGTCAGGGGCGGGCTCGGAACGCGTACCGGCTTCTGGACATGGCCTCCACCCAGGCCAAGAGGATTCGGGAGCTGGGTTCTGTTCCCCCCACGACAGTCGGAGGATCGCTCATGCGGAGCGCTATCGGTGATCCACAGCGGGTCAAGGAGCTCGGAGGATCGTCCGGTCCGGGCTCTGCCGGTGATCAGCTGCGGGCCTTGATGCGCGGTGAACCCTGGCCCCCCACGAGTTAGGCCCGGCCGTGTCCGTACGGTGCACGGGTACGAGCGCGGGGCGTACGAATACGAGTTCTATCGGTAGTTGAAAGCGTCGTCCCCGGCATCGAGTGCTACACCCATCTGAGATGCTCTTCCACAAGCATCGCGCGTTCTGGGAGAAGACCGACCGGCTCCTGAACACCCTGTTCGACCCCCCGGATTCGCGTTCCCGCCGGCGGCCGGGACTCTGATCGTGCCTGAACATGGCCTTCGAACCCAGCCTGTTCAACGAGAACATGCGGACTTTTCACCGAGACCACTCAAGCCTGCGACCTCAACGACCCACAGAACCTCGGCAAGGCGGTGCTGGAGTCCGTGAACTTCGGCTTCGGCCTGCACAACGTGCTCTCCGGTGTCAAACCTGCCTCCTGTCTGTTCTGGCACTGAACGCCGGATTCCACCTGCGGATGGCGGACCACTTCGGCCTGGTGGACGAGGGCGTGAAGTTCGCGGAGATGACGTAGCAGCGGTCTTGACACAAGGTCTGACACGGTTTCCACGGGTTTTCCACAGGACTCGGTCATCCTCTGGCTTGCCCTATACCACAGGTGAGAGCGTGTCCGTGTGTTTGGCGTCGGAAAGGGTGTTCCGACCCCTGTTCGGCCACGCATATTCACACGGCGGCGTCGGAGGCGTGTAGCGTTTCTTGTACCGCTTCCGGTCGGGTCTGTCCCTGGGAGGCAGATCGGGCGCTCAGGCGCTGGACTCCTCCGCATCTTGCTTCGAGGTGCGTGGTCACGAGCGGAAGAGGTGCCGTATGAACCGTCGGTGGCGCGGGCGCAGGGGTGGGGACTCGACTCCTGGGTGGTTGGTCGCCCTGCTGGGGGGAGCAACCAGAGCAGTGGTCTCCCACCTGCTGGACCTGTTCTTCGACGGAAACGGCCCCAGCTGACCGTAAGGTCTGCTGAGGCCGCATCCTGAGCGGGGCCTGCCGTTGTCGTTGGCGCGAGGCGGCGGGCCCCTATTCGTGCGCGCATGGCGCCACGTACGAAATCGACCTTACACCTTGAGGTGCTGCGATCTTCCAGGGAGCCAAGGATCCGGCGAGCCGTTCAGGGGTCTCTGACCTGGGTTTACTCCCGGATCTCTCGGATGCGAGGTCACACTCTGCTCAGCGACCCGCACGGCACCGGTTCCGGGGTAGACCCCTTGACATGGAGCACTCGGAGTTCGGGGAGTACGAGTTCATCTCCGATGATCAGGCCGCTGATGACGACCGGTGGCTCGCATCGCTGCCGGCGGGGGAGCGTGCCCTGGTGGAGATGATGATTGCGCGGATGTGCGAGGCCGAAACCGACAGTACGCACCGCCCCGACAGCTGATCTCTGACTCTGAGGGTGGTTCGGGCGCTTCAGCCCATCCCGGGGCCGCCGGGCTCGCGCCCGGGGCGGCGCCTGTAGGCCGGCGGAGGCGCGTTGTAGTCGTAGCCGGGAGTGGGGCCGGTGTTCATCCCTTCCGGGAGTGTCCCCGAAGCGCGCGGCCGTCGGGGGCGGACGGGCCGGTGCATGGATGCCTTGGCCGCTGCCATGGCGGCCGCGTAGTTCTGCGCTTCCTGGAGGGCGCGGCGAGCCTTGTCCTGCGCGGTGGCCGTGGCCACGTCCGCCTTGACGGCTTGCTCCTGGAGGCGACGGGCGTG
Organism: Nocardiopsis dassonvillei; assembly: GCF_964273065.1. Lineage (GTDB taxonomy): Bacteria > Actinomycetota > Actinomycetes > Streptosporangiales > Streptosporangiaceae > Nocardiopsis > Nocardiopsis dassonvillei_B. The sequence continues at coordinate 14,253 of NZ_OZ186818.1, read as the reverse complement.
GCCGCCAAGGCGGGAGGCCTCGGTCACGGCGGCGGTGGCCGCTGCGCTCAGCCTGGCTATCTCCTGGCGGGCGGCGCCCCGTGTCATGCCTTTCCTCCAGGCGGTCGTGGGTCGGTCGGCTGCGGTCCTCAGCTCCTGGGCCTGGGCGCGGGCCTGCTTGGCCGCGTGCAGTTGCTCTTCCCGTCGGGCCTGGAGAGCGGCGACTTTCGGCGCTACCGCCCGTGCGGCCGGCCCGTGCCCGGCGCTGGCATCGGCCAACGTCACCTCCGGCACTCGGTAATGCTGGGCGTGCTTCAGGTGGGCGCCCCCGGCAGTGCCGGTGCGGCGCATCCGCCGGGCCACCAAGTCGGCGATGGCGGTTTGCTCGATGGCGGTCGCTCCGGCCGGGGCGGCGTCGGCGGCCGCCGACATCACCGCGGCGTGGGAGATGGCCCGGGTCGGGTAGCGGGCCGACAGGTGGGCGATGGCCCGGTTTGCGGCCGCGCCGGAGTCCGGCTCCGGCGCTGGCCCAACCCGGCGCACGGCGGCCGCCACGATCGTCTCGGGGACGAGACCGGACGACCGGGCGCGCTCGGTCCACTCGATCCGGGGATCCCCGCTCCTTCGGCTGGCCTTGGCGGCCGCCGACCGCTTCGCCGCGAGCCGCCGCTGCGCCGGGGTGGCGTCCTTGCCCGCGAGGCTGAGCGCCTGGTCCTTCCGGCGCGAGTACAGGTCCCGCGCCCGCTCGGGAACGCCGACGATCTCCCACTGCCCGGGGGCGGCCTCGTACCAGCGCACCCCCAACGCGGCGGTCAGGTGCGCTCGGGTTCGGGCGCGCATCAAAGCGCCGGCGGCCGGAACGCTCTCGAAAAGCTCGCGGCCGCCCGCCGCCACGCCGCCCCACTGCCCGTCCCGGCCGAGACCGAGGTTCGCGATCATGATGTGGGCGTGCAGGTGCGGGTCGGGGACGCCGCCGACCGGGCGGGCTGTGGTGTGCAGGGTGAGCGTCCCGATCAGCCCGGACGTGTTCACCCGCCGGGCGGTGCGCCCCTCCCCGTGCTGCCCGCGCTGGCCGCGCCCGACCCACTGCTCGACTTCGGCGATCGTCTCCCGGGCCGCGGCAACGACGGCTTCCTCGACCCGGCGGGCGGTCTCGGCGTCGCCCAGGGCGTAGAGCACACCGACCGACTTGGGGGTGTCCAGGGTCAGGTCCCACCCGCGCGAACCGACGATCTCACGGTCGTCGGCGTGCTTCTTCGCGTACGCCAGCTGCTCGGCGCCGTACCCGCGCACCTGCGAGAGTTTCAGCCCGACCGAGGAGGCGACCCGGACGAGATCGCGGTAGGGGGCGGTGTGCTCGGCATCGGCGCGGGTCATCCGCATGAGCCGGAGCGTGCGCTTGTGCGCCCACGACCCCTTCTCCGGCGCGATCTTGCGGCGTGCCATCTCCTGCAGGAGCGGTAGGGCCGGGAGCCGCCCGGCCGGGGCCACGCGGGTCTTGCGCACCACCAGGCGCTCACCCGTGCGCGGGTCCCGGCCGTCCATGACGGCGCGGACCTCCTCCAGTTCGTCCGGCCCCAGCGGGGCGCCGGGGGTGCGGTCCACACTTCGCCACCCCGACCCGATGCGCTCGATCGGGCGCGGCCCGGACTCGGTGAGCCGGTACTCGGTCTGCGCATCGCGCGGGCGCGCCTGGTCCGCGCTGCACTCCTGCCTCAGCCGGTACTCGTCCTGGTCCGGATCGTGGATGACCGTTGCTCGCGCCACCGTCGCCTCACCTCCTCCCGGGCCGCTCGCTGGTATGGGAGCGAAGCGACCATACCTGGGTACCTGTCGCACGTCGAGCACCGTCTCGCCGGTCGTGCGGCAGACCTTCCAGGTGCGTGGTGTCGGGAGCTGGCCGACCGCCTGACGGACCCCCGCGAGGAACGAGCGGGGTCTCGTCGGCGGTCGGCCGCGACCCCGTGCTCCTCCCTCAGCCACGGGGGTCCCGGCCGCCTGGTGCCGGGCGGCCGCCGGAAAAGGCCGGCGGGCGCTCCCCGGGTGGCGATCGCCGAAGCGCCGCCGACTTTTCCGGACCGCCCCCGTCCGCGGGGCCGGGGTGGCAGGCTCACCCCATGACCGCAGACACCGTGACCGTCCGCCTGGTGGGCGGTCATCCCCGCTGGGCCGGAGAAATACTGAATTACCCCCGCGCTGAGGTGTTCGACGCCCCCCCTGGAGGACGTCGGGGTGCTCCTCCTGGTGGAGGACGGCTCCTATCCGGATCACCTGGGCATGCAGGAGGGGATCGACTGGCGCGCCCACTACGCGCCCACGGACGACACCGACCGGACGACCTGGCGGTTCCTGGGCTGGGTCCCCTCCTGACCCCCGCCCCACACGGCCGGTTTCAGATTTCCCACCTGATCTGAGGCGGGTCACCACCGCCCCCGCCACCCCGGCCGGGGAGGGGCACCTCCTCCTGCACCACCGCACGGCCACCCGCCGCCGGCGCCCACCACACTCGGGCCGTCCGGTGGTTCCGGCGCGTGCCCTCCCCCACCCCGCGCACGTCCCCGACGCGCCGGGTTCCCGGGCGGAACAGGGGGTCCCGGGGGACTGGTCCCCCGGGTACCACCAGGCCCTCACCGCCGCTCACCACACGACCACGGAACTACTGCATTCCTGCCTACAGTGCCGCCGTGCCCCCGTAGTGCTGCCCCCGCGCGGTACCGTGCCCGCATGAAACTGGCAATCGCCCTGGCCAACACCAAGCCGGGCACCTCCAAGACCACCTCATCGGTGATGCTCGCGTACGCCCTGCACGGCATGGGACAGGACGTGGTGCTGTTCGACGCCGACCCGGCCGGGTCGGCGGTGGAGTGGTCCGACACCATCGGCAACGGGGGCTTCCCCTTCGACGTGGTCGGCCTGCCCCAGAACGCCCCGGGCTCGAAGATGGCGGCCTACACCCGCCCGGACACCATCGCCATCGTGGACACCCCGCAGGCTGAAGACCACGCCAAGATCGTCCGCAGCATCCTGCGGGTGGCCGACGAGATCGTGATCCCGGTCGCCCCCGCCCTGATCGAGATCGAGCGCATGTCGAAGATGGCCGACGTCCTGGAGGACGCCGAAGAGACCCGGAGCGCTCCGGCCCGGGTCTCGGTCCTGCTGACCCGCGTGGTGGCCAACGCCAACTCCGGCCCCGAGGTGCGCGACGCCCTCACCGGCGCCGGGTACGACGTGCTCACCACCGAGATCCCGCGCCGGGAGACCTACGCCATGGCCTACGGGGCGCCACCCGAACGTGCGGCCCTGCCCCCGTTCGCAGACCTCGCGAAGGAGCTGCTGACGCGCGGGGGTGCGGGATGAGCACCGACCGCAAGGAGCGGATCGCGGCCGCCGCCCGGTCCCGGGGTGCCCGCGAGGCCGCCCCGGCCGCCGGCCCCCAGGAGTCGGCCGACCCGCGGCCGAAGAAGGCGCCCCGCCGGAAGGAGACCGCCCGCCGCACAGACCCCGTGCGCATGACCATCGACCTGGACCCGCCGGACTACACCTCCATGCGCCACGTGCTCCTGGACGTGGCCGCCGCGGCCGATCACCCGACGCTGACCGCGGCCGCCATGTGGCGCGCCATGCTCGCGGAGATGCGCGAGGACCCCCGCCTGGTGACCCGGGTCGCGGCCCGTATCGCCGCGGACAAGGAAGGCCGCTGACCAGTCAGCACGGGATCACTGGGTTACGGAATGCAGTAGAACCCCCACCTTGACGGTGTCAAGGTGGGGGTTCTGTGTTCCCCGATCACCCCATGGTGCCTAGGTGTGATCGCTGGGGTCGGTGGCCTCCTGACCTGGATCACTCATAGTGCCTAGGTGTGTGGATCAAAGATGCCTAGGTGTGTGGATCGGTGATGCGTCCTGCGGTCTCGGTGGCCTCGGTCGGGTCCGGGATCGTTGGGGAATGCACGGGCGTGTGGGTCGGTGCGGGTGGGTTGGTGCCGCGAGTCGGCGTGGGCATGGAAAGGCCGGCGGGCGGGGCCTGGGAGGCGAAGGCCGTTGCGCGGCCGGGCAAGGCGGTCGTCGTGGCGCAAGGGGTTGCGCGGGGACGGCCGGAACCGCCCCCGCGCGCACCGCGTTGCGCGGCGCTGGTCACCGCCGGGACAGCCGGGCGGCCTCCTCCTTGGCGGCTGCGGCCGCGATCCCGCCCAGCGCCTTCTGAGCGGCTTCCCGCTCCGCTGCGGCCTTCGCCAGCGCCGCCTCTGCCACGCTGCGCCCCTTCCGGGCGGTGGCCTTGGCCTCCTCCGCCTGGCGCAGGGACGCGCGCATGGCGGCTTCGACGGCGTCGGGGGTCATCTCTTCGAGGTCGGCGTCCGGGGCGGGCTGGCGGGGGGTGGCCATGGGGTGACAGGCCACGGTCTCCCCGGTGGCGGTCTGCACCGCGTTGCGGCACCGGGCGGGCCGGGTGTCGCCAGTGAGCGGGTCGTAGACGGCGGCGAGACGGGTCCGCTCGGTGCACTGGCCGCACCACGGGTGGGCGGTGCGCACCTCGTGCCGGGAGTGGTCCGGGCGCGGGTCGTGGATCTGCCCCCATCCGGGGACGGTGGTGCGGTCGCCCATGATCACGCTGACCGCGCTCCCGGCGCCCCGCATATCGCGGGACAGCTCGAACAGGATCGACGTGTCGTCGCCTCCCGTGGCGAGTTCGGCCACGACGCGCTCAGCGAGCCGTACGCGGTCGCGGGCGCTCGGGGGGCGCTGTCCCTTGGGCCAGAGCCGAACGGCGCTGTCGATGAGCCTCAGAGCGCGCTCTAGGCGCTCGTCCTGCTCGCTGAGCCCCTCGCCGTTGGTGTCTATGGGAGAGATCTCGTCCTCCCCTCCCTGAGGGTCGGGCTCGGGGCGGTCGTCGTCTCCGGACACCGGGGGGGCTGGGGGGGAGGAAGGTGAATCGGAAGGTGTGTTCGGGGGGTTGGTGGACTTGTAGTCCCCCCGCGAGGGGACTTGTAGTCCCCCCGCGAGGGGACTTGTAGTCCCCCCGCTCCCTGCGGCGCTCTCCTCCGACCGGGGGGACTTGTAGTCCCCCCGCTCCTCCGGCTCTGGCTTCTTCTTCCGGCGCTCCGGCCGCGCCTTGCCCTTGTCAGCGCGGGCCTTCTTCGGCGGTGCCTCGGGCAGGTCAGGGCGCGTCTGCGGGGTGATCGGAGGCCGGCGCCGTTCGGCGCGGGCCTCGTTGATCTCCGCCAGCTGCACCGCAGACCAGAAGGAGGCAGGGATCATCGCCTCCCACACGATCGTCTTCTTGTCAGCGGGCAGGTTCTTCCACGCCTGCGGCTTGGGGCCGGGCTGGCGCCGGATGACGCCGCGCTCCTCCATCGCCTTGCACCGGCGCTCAGCGGTCTTCGGGTCGCACCTGGCGACGGTGGCCAGTCGCTTGTAGGAGCGGAAGGCGTTGCAGCCGTCGAAGTCGGCCTTGATCATGAGCGCCATCAGGATCGCGCGCTCTTCGGCATCGCGGACCGGGGCGTGCTCTGCTGCCCAGATGATCGGGTAGAGGCTCACTGGCCACCCCCGCGCGTGGGAGTGACGGGGGAAAGGGTGGGTACCATGTGCTTGTCTTTCGTTGAGCAGCGAAGACTTCCGGGCCGGGAGCTCCACACTCCCGGCCCCTTTGCGTGTCTGGGCACTGTAGCGACCTGCGGACTCGCAGGAGTGCTCACAGCGCGGAGGGCTCGTGCGTCACATCGGAGCCAGCAAAGAAGCCCAGGCACACGCCTGGGCTTCTCCTACGTAGAGGGCACCTCCCACTCGTAGTCAAGAAGCCACTGATGCACGGGCATCACATGCACGGTGACCTCTACCGGGCGCCCCTCCGCGGTCCACGCCACATGGTGGATGACATAGACCGGCTGGTCTTCAGCCAGTCGCAGGACTACAGCTTCGTCGGCCTCCGGCATCCGCACGGTGATTCGCTCGGTGAAGCGTGAGACTGGGTGCCCCAGCTCCGCCAGTCGGCTGTAGGTGCCGCCCGGCCCGGTGTCCTCCTGGGTGATCGGCGTCCCGGCCGCGATGCTCCACGGCACGTATGAGGTTGCGATCTGCACGGGAACGTCGTCGGCGAACATGTGGCGTCGGCGAATGGCGGCGACTTCGTCGACCTCGAACCTGAGCGCTTCGGCCACGTCCGTCGGCGGGGTCACAGGTCCGAGCTGCATCAGGACGGACTTCGGCTCGTGCCCCATCTCGCGAACCTCGGTTGCGAAAGCCCCACGCGAGGATCCGCGCTCGCGAGCCTCCTTCGTGTACCTCGCGGTGGCGTTCCTCGCGATCGGCGCGATCTCGTGCACCACAGTGCCCCTCCCTCGCTCGACACGCACCAGGCCTTCTGAGCGCAGCAACCGCACGGCCCGGTTGATCACCGGTCGAGAGACGCCGAACTCCTCCGCCAGGCGCTCTTCGCTCGGGAGCACGCTCCCTCGGGCGTACTCACCTCGCACGATCGCAGACCGCAGCTGATCTGCGATGTCGCTGTACTTGCTCATTCAGCCTCCACTTCCTTGTGCAGTAATTTCTACCAGGGTACTTGACGTACTACGTCTTCTGAGTTGTACTACCAATGTGCCCAGCGCACAACAACGAAACCGACGTAAGTCGGTCAAGCCCGGTAGCTGACTCCGGTCCCCACGGGGGCTGTGTGGACGCCCGCATGGCGCCTGAGCTTTGAAAACACCCCATAGCGCGTACGCGAACTTGAAACTTCACCCCCCCTGGGGTGCCCGTTCGCCCCGCCGACCGAGAGGCCGGCGGGGCGTTCCGGGGGACCCCAGGGTCCGCACCCGGCCGCCCGGCCCGTCCTGCCGGGCGGTCACCCCGACGAACAGGAGACACACCATGTCGACCGCCACCGCCGCGACCACCCAGGCCGCCCCCGCCCCCAAGACCGTGAAGTGCTTCTTCGTCCTCACCCTCCAGTTCTCCCTCGGAGGCATGAGCCACTTCATCGCCGAGAACAGCGGTGACATCGAGGTCCCCGAAGGGTTCAGCCGCACCGAGGCGTTCCGGCAGCTGCGCCAGAACATGATCGACGCCGCCCGCCAGCAGGGCCACACGATCTACGGGGAGCCCACCACGGTCTTCTTCTCGCTGGAGCGCGACGCCCTCTGAGCCTGACCGGCTGAGTCCCGCAATGCAGTAATTCCGCTGATCAGCGGTGCAGTCCTCACAGGAAAAAGCGAGCCCGCCCGGGAGGCACCCCGGGCGGGCTCTGTACACCCACAGAACAGGAGAAACGCAGGTGTACCCGACCATGATGCCGCCCGTCGCGGCCCCCGAAACCTCCGCCCCCTCCCTGACCCTGTCCGCCCCGGCCTGGCTGGAGGAGGTCACCCCCGACGCCCTGGACGCCCTGGGCATCACCGACGCCGACGACCTGTTCGCTGTCGCCCTGGAGGAGGAGACCGAGGAGGAGCGCGCGGCCCGGCTGGCGGCCGCGGCCGACATCCTCGACGACCGCCTGGCGGAGATCGCCGCCGAGACGCTCACCGCGGACGTGGTCCGGGGGTGGGCGCTGTGAGCACCGCGACCCGCGCGATGACCACCGCTGAACTCCTCATCCTCGCCTCGGTGGCGGCGGGTGAGTTCGAGGGCGACTACCCGGGCCTGTCCGCCCGCGTCGGTGCCCTGGGCTGCGGCACCCCCTACATCGAGCTGACGCTGCCCGGGACCGCCCCCGTGGCGACCCGCCGGGCGTTCCTGTGCGACGCCGGGCGCGCGTTCGGCCGGCGCATCGAGCCGGTGCTCGACTCCGCCATGGTCCGGGTCCGCGACTGGCAGGGCCTCGGGGTCTACCTGGAGTGCCGCACCCGCACCGAGGCCGTGGACGGGGGGCGGTTCCTGTGATCTCCCCCGAGTTGATCGCCGCCGCCATCGGCGGGGCCGTCCTGACCGCGCTGCTGATCGCGGGCGGGGTCAAGGTCCGCCGCGCCTACCGCAAGGTCCGCTCCACCGTGCGCCGTGTGATGCGTACCCGCCTGGTGCTGGCCGAGGTCCGCCGGAAGAAGGTGCGCCGGTGACCGCCCTGCTGCTCTTCCTGTCCGGCCTGGCGGTGACCGTGCTCTGCGTCCGGCTGGTGACGCTGCTGCCGCGCGGCGGCCGCCACGAGGACAAGGCCGCCATTGCCCGCCTGACCACGCACTCCACGACCTTCGGAAGGGACCTCTGATGGGCCTGCGCACCTTCGCCGACATCCTCCTGGGGCGCCGCCCCATCACCGTCTCCCGCCGCACCCCGGCCGGGATCGAGCACGTGGTCACCGGCCGCCTGCTCCGTGAGGAGCCCGGACGGCTGGTGGTGGTGGACGCCACCGAGACCGTGCACCACGTGCACACCCACTCCGGCCTGATCGTCGGGAGGGCCTGATGCAGCACTTCTACGCCTTCTCGCTGTTCTTCCTGGCTCCGGCCGTCCTGATCGCTGTCGTCCTCATGGCCGTCCACGCCTGAGAGGGGTACCCGTGCGCAAGAAGCACCAGGAGCGGACCGAGGTCGCTCCGATCACCGCAGAGCAGATTCAGAAGACCGTGCAGGACGCCAAGACGCTGGCGTCCATCCCTGACCAGAAGCTGCTGGAGGACCCGGCGCTCAACCCGGCCACCCGGGCGCGCTACGACGAGCTGACCGCTCAGCGCCTCCAGGCGGAGCTGGACCTGATCCACCGCCGCAAGCTCCGCGACGCCGAAGAGGCGGACCGGCGCGAGGCGGAGCGGGCCGAAGTCGAGAAGATCATCGCTGCGGCCCGCCGGGCCACCTCCCCGGCCCGCACGATCCTGGACATGACCCGCCATCAGAAGACCTTCGGCCGGGTCACCCTGGCGGCGTCCCTGGCGCTGTCGGTGGGGTCGGCGATGGGGTTGGCGGCCCTGGTGGCCGCCAACGGCGGGCCGGAGCCGGTGGGCTACCTCGCGGAGGTCGGCCTGACGGGGCTGTCCACCACGGTGATCGTCTGGCGCGGCATCCTCGCCCGCGCCGGCACCGTGCTCGACGACAGCACCAAGCGGCTGTTCCTGGTGCTGATGGTGGCGCCGCTGCTGGTCTCCATCGTGGGGTCGTGGCTGGGCACCGGCCCGGTCGGTGCGGCCTGCTCCATCGGGTCCGCCCTCTTCGCCGGTCTGGCGTACCTGATCAACACCTCCGCGTCGGCCGCCATCGGCCAGTCGATCGACAAGATCGACGAGGCGAAGAAGGCCCCGGCCGCCGCGCCGGGGACCACCGAAGAGGAGTCCGCTCCCACGGAGACTCCCCGTGCGAGCGCCCTGCCGCGCCGCCGCCCCGGGGACGGCCTGGACGTGGTCGGGGAGGAGCTGGCGGACCAGCTGTCGGACTACCTGCGCTCGCACGGGAGCCCGTCTGAGCGCTCGCACGAAGACGACCGCTCGCACGGCGCCGACGACGCCGAGTCCGGGCAGGTCGCCCCGTCTGAGCGCCCGTCCGAGCGCGACCGCTCGCACGGCGCCGACGAGCCGTCCGAGCGGGCGCTGACCGCGCAGGAGCGGCGCCGCCTGGAGGGCCTCCGCAACCGCCGCCGGGTGGCGGGCTACCTGTACGAGCACCCCGACGCTCACACGGGCGAGATCGCCGAAGCGCTGGGGCTGGGTGAGTCCACCGTCCGCCGGATCCGCAAGGAGCTGGAGGAGGGGGGAGCCCCGTGAAGCACCGCCCGAAGGTGCGCCGCTGGCGCGAGGACACCTCCCAGGGAGAGGCCTGGTGCTACCAGGTGGTCTGCCCGTGCGGCGAGGAGTTCGACGAGCACTACACGAAGAAGCTCGCCGAGTCGGACCGGCTCCGTCACCGCATGGACGTGGCCCCGCCCATGAGCGAGCGGTGCCGCGACCCCCAGCGGCACCGGATGCAGCCCTGGGACCGGTGCCCCGTCTGCGCGGACCAGCTGCCGCTCCCCGGCTTCGAGCACCTGGGGGCGACCGGATGAGGCGCCGCGACTACGCCGCCGCCGCGGCCGGAGTGCTGGGCCGGGCGCTGCTGTGGCTGGACATGCAGGTGGCCTCCCTACTCCCCGGGGACCGCCGCCCCCTGATCGACGTCGCCTGCGACGTCGCCGCGTGGCTGGGGCGCACCTGGCGCCGCTGCCAGGCAGAGGTGCGCACCCGCCGCTACGGCCCCGGCCGTGGCGTGATCGCCATCGTCATCACCCCCCGCACGACCGAGAAGAAGGAGACCGACCGTGGCTGAAGAGGAACTCCCCCCGGACGCGCCGATCAGCGAGTCCCACCGCGAGGGCGTGCACAAGGAGCTGGAGAAGTTCTTCCAGGACCTGGCGCGCATGCAGTTCGACACCGCCTCCGACATCGAGAAGTACACCCGCCGCGTCCGCGACATCTCCAAGAAGTTCGCCGTGGAGCTGGAGTTCGCCGCTCAGGACCTGGAGGAGCGCCTCCGCGCGGTGCCCGGGGCCACGGAAGAGGAGACCGGGGTGGTGATCGCCCGCAAGGCCGCCAAGGTCTCCCGGCACCTGAAGCAGGCCGCCCGGGAGGCGCGCCAGATGGGCGCCGCCTCGGTGCGCACCTGGAGCTCGCTGAAGACGAACTTCGCGACCCAGATGGGCGCGGCCCGGCCCAAGCCGAAGAAGCAGATCAACCTGTCCCGCTGACCCACCCCCTTGGGGCGCCCCGGCCTGGGGCGCCCCGCCCGACCTCTGAGAGGAGACGACCATGGCGGACGACATCGAGATCTGGGAGCCCGCTCCCAAGCAGAAGAAGGCGAAGCGCTCGGGCGCCGGCGCGGGGGCGTACCTGACCCCGTGGATCGGTGGCGGAGCACTGATCCCGCTGGGCTGGGCCGCGCACGCCGCGTGGGGCGACGCCGGGCTGTCGACCGGCCTGGCGGCCGCCGCGGTGGCGGCGGCCGGGAGCGCGGCCACGTGGGTGTCCTGGCGCTTGTGCCGGGCGCGCACCTGGTACGCGGCGCTGATGGCGCCCTCCACCGTGGGCGGGGCCTCCGCGTGGATGGCCACGGTGACCGTGGCCGGTGTGGGGCGCCCCTGGGTGGACCTGCTCATCGTGGGCGGGGGACTGCTGGCAACGGTGGCCAATGTCCACACCTGGCAGCGGGGCCAGAACTCGCCGCGGGGCAAGGACAGCATCTGGGACCGGCCGCTGCCGTCCTGGGAGGAGGTCGCCGAAGTGGTCGGCCTGAACGGGACCCGGATGCGCATCAAGGAGGAGAACGAGCTGCGCCGGGTCGGCACGGTGCAGCTGCGCCGCGGCGACACGGTCGAGTCCATCCAGGCGTCGCTGTCGGCGATCGCCTCCGCGATGCGGTTGCCGCGCCGGTCGGTGCGGGCGGTGGAGGACCCGGAAGACTGCTCCCGCGCCGAGGTCACCATCGTCAAGCGTGACGTGCTGCGCGACCCGATCGCCTGGCACGCCCTGGGAGAGGAGGAGATCGGCCGCTCCCTCGCGGACGCCCCGCTGGAGCTGGGCACCTACGAGGACGGCGTCCTCTTCACCGACGACCTGTACGACCACCACACGATGACCGTGGGCATGTCCGGGTCGGGCAAGTCCACCTACGCCAAGCTGAAGCTGATCAAGGTCGCGGCCTGCTCCGACGCCGCCGTCCTGGCGGTGGACGTGGCCAAGGGCCGCCAGACCCTGGGGCCGGTCGCTGGCGCGATCCTGTGGCCCGCCTACACGATGAAGGACGCCAAGGCGCTACTGTCCGCGCTCAAGCGCGCGGTGACCGCCCGCGCCGACTACCTGGGCTCCAAGGGCCTGGCGAACTGGGAGAAGGGCTGCGGGCTGACCTTCCTGCACGTGCTGCTGGAGGAGGCCGCACAGCTCGTGGACGTGGAAGAGCTGGTCACCTTGGGCCAGCTGGCCCGGTCGGCGGGCATCCACCTGGAGGTGTCCCTTCAGCGCGCCACCTATACCAACATCGACACCGACGCCCGCGCGAACTTCTCCTCCCGCATCTGCCTGGGAACGGCCGATGAGGCCGACGCGGGCAAGGTGTTGCCGGAGTACGTCATCGACGCGGGGGCGGCCCCGGACCAGTGGGCCGACCGCCAGCAGGGATGCGCCTACGCGGCGGTGAAGTCCCAGCCCCGGGAGCGCCACGCGGTCCCGCTGCGGTTCCACAACGCGCCCAACGCCGACTTGGAGGCGGCCGCGGCCGCGCTGCCCGAGCAGGACGGCAAGCTCGACCCGATCACCCGCAAGGCGTTCGGCAAGGCCTACGCCGACTACCTCGCGGCCCGCCAGTCCGCCACCGACACCCCTGCCGCCGAGGAGCTGCCCGCCGTGGACGCCGACCCGATCGACCCGACCGCAGAGGCGGACGTGGACGCCTATGACTACGAGCAGGAGGAGGCGGTGTCCGAGCACGAGCCGGAGTTGGCGGGCGTGGACATCGACGACCCCATGGGCATGGACGACGGCGCGGTGGACTTCGTGCTCCCGGCCCCGGCGCCGTCCCGGTTGAGCCGGGCCGAGTGCGTGCGGGCGCTGGAGGCCGTGATCTCCCGCTGGGAGGCGGAGGGCCACTACGAGTTCGGCGCGACCGATCTGCGCGAGGCGCTGAAGAAGGCCGGCGCCGACCGCTCCCGGCCCTGGGTGCACGGGGAGTTGAAGCGACTCACCGAATCCGGGCGGATCGTCCACCACGACGGCGGGGTGTTCGAGATCGCCTCCCGAGAGCTGGCCCCCGCCTGAGCGGCTGTCAGGACCGGTGTCAGATGCCCCTGTCAGGAGTGTCAGAACGGGGCTGTCAGAGGTGTCTGACAGCCCTCTGACCTCTAACTCCCCCACAAACGCCGGGGCGCGCTGTCAGGCCCCGCCGGCCCCGCCGGAGAGACGACTCCGGCGGGGCCTTCCTCTTCCCCACGCACATGTAGGAGCGCGCGTATGACCGTCATGCAGACCACGACCGACCGTCCGGCCAAGCGGTGCTGCGGCACCTCGGTGGGCGGGCGCTTGACCCGGATCGACCCCGCGAGCGGGCAGACCCAGTTCGCGATCCTGGGGCGCGGCTGGTTCCCGATCGGGTGGGCGCCGTTCGCCGGCCACGCCCGCGACCACGGCCAGAAGAACCCCCGCGAGGCCGCCGTGACGGAGGGCTCCGAGGAACTCGGCATCCGCGTGACCGGCCTGACCGAGCGGTTCACCGTCCACCTCCCGAACCTGTGCGCCTCGCTCCCGCACGAGCCGCGCGCCGGGCACCTGTGGACCGTGTACGACATCCAGACCCCCGACACCGTGTTGACCCCGGCCCCGGGGGAGACCACCGGCGCCGAGTGGGTCAACGCCGAGGAACTCCAGCGGCTCGCTGAGGTGACCGTGGCCTTCGCCCGGTCGGGGCGCGTCGCGGCGGCCCAGCCCCGGCTGTCCCTGGAGGCCGTCTGGGTCGAGCTGCTGGCGCGTACCGGCGACATCACCGTCTCGGCCGCCGACCGGGCCGCGGTGGCGCGGCTGTACACCACCCCGCCGCCGGCCTACTGGCTCGGCGGCCGCCCCTGATCCCCGACGACCCGACCGGCCCTGGCGGCCGCCCCGAGAACGGGGCGGCCGCCGCCTTCTTCGAGGAGATCGACATGCAGGTCCGCATCATCAGCTTCGGCTTCCTTCACAGCGCCCCGCCCGAGGCGCACATGCTCTTCGACCTCCGGCTGCACTTCCGCGACCCGCACGTGGACCCGCTCCTGCGCACCCTGACCGCCGCCAGCCCCCGCGTGCGGGAGCGGGTGATGGCCACGCCCGGCATCCCCGGGCTGGTGGACGCGATCGCCGCGACGGCGACTCCTGGAAGATCACCGTCGCCGACCCTTCGGGCGCGGTGCTGGGCTCGGCGGTCCTGGCGTCGGCGCGGTGGGCTCCGGCGTCGGCCGGGCACCGGCTCATCGAGGTCGGGTGGATGCCGTCGTCGGCCGCGGTCTTCGTCCGTGGCCGGATGGGTGGGTGGCGCGAGCGCGAGGACGGGTCCTGGACGGTCCCGGTCACGAACGACCTGTAGGAGGACGGATGACCCCCCTGACCGACGCCGAGATCCGCGACCGCCTCGCCCCCGGGGAAACGGCGGATGACGTGCTCTTGGTGGTGCTCGCCGCCCTGCGGCGCGCCGGGCACGACGTGGCGGTGACCGACGCCTACGGTGTGGGCGCTGAGGTCGCCGCGGAACTGCACCTGGACGGCGGCCGCCGGGTGCGGCTCACCGCTCAGGAATGGTGATCCTCGTCCCGGCCGGGGCGGCGGAATGACTTCACGAGAGGGCATGAACATGGCTGTGGACCT
>NZ_OZ186817.1:0-18343 GCF_964273065.1 Nocardiopsis dassonvillei | reverse complement strand
CCTACGGTGTGGGCGCTGAGGTCGCCGCGGAACTGCACCTGGACGGCGGCCGCCGGGTGCGGCTCACCGCTCAGGAATGGTGATCCTCGTCCCGGCCGGGGCGGCGGAATGACTTCACGAGAGGGCATGAACATGGCTGTGGACCTGGAGAGCTTCGAGGACCTGGCGGCCGCGCTGCTGGCGGGCGTCGACGACGACGGCCCGGATCGTGCCGCTGTGCAGCTGCTGATCGAGACCAGCGAGCTGCTGAGGAGTCGGCGGTTCGTCACCGAGTACATCGACCTGTCCGAGGAAGAACCGGGTGTGGCGTGGGTGGACTGGGAGGGCATGGCCGGGCGGCTGCACGAGGGGATGCTGATGTGGCCCGCTCGGGAGCTGGCGCTCCTGCGCATCATGCTTTCGCTCGTTGGCACGGCGCCGGTACTGCTGGCGGACCTGGCGGACCTGACGCCGGACTACGCCGCCGCTGTGGCGCGCGCCGTGGTCACGGCCGCCCGCGCTGATCAGCGGGTGGAGGTCCTCATGGTGGAGCAGCGGTCCTGGTAGATGCGACAGCGCTGCGGCCCACCCCGGAAGGGGTGGGCCGTTCGTGTTTGCGGGGTCAGATGGCCGGGAGGGCGCCGGGTCCGGGCAGCGCTCCCCCGGCCACGTCGATTGGGACCGGTTCGCGGCGGGTGGTGGGGGCGGGGCCTCCCCAGTGCGCGAGGCCGGCCCCGGCCGCCGGGCGGGACAGGGCCGCGGTGATCCCCGCGAGGGACCCGCCGCGCCCGCGGCCGCGGGGCTCGGTCTGCTCCCGGCCGTCGTCGACGACGGCGTGGTCCTGGTGCTCGTTGTCGTCCATGGGTTCATCCTCGGGGCGGGGTCCGGAATCGGCCGGAATCGCCCCGTGCGCGCTCACCCGCGGTGACCGGTGTCCTGGGCGGACCAAGCACGGGGGAAAGGGGCAATGGGTCGGCGTTTCCGCTGGTCAGGAGGTAGACCAATCCGGCCGAAGCCAGTGGTCTAGTTCGCCCGCCCGATACGCCCCGGTTTGCCCCGTTTCTGACTCACGATAACCCGCGCTTAGCAAGGGTTGAGGGTGTGGGGCGTTCCCGGTACGGGGTGACGCTCGGTCGCTCGGGGCGATGTCACCTGCGCATAAAACAGGAGGGGCGGACCCAAGGCCCGCCCCCTCCTGCGCCAGTCACGGTGCATCCGGATGCACCAGACCTAGCGACCGCCACCGCCCCTACCTTGAGCAGGGTCCCCGCTGTTCGCGGGTGCTCGTGAAGGATGCCGGCACCCTCTCGGGCGTTCTCTCCGGGCCTTCGTGAGGTCTCGGCCGCCGCCTCGCCCACTCGCCCGTCCGCGACCCTGACCCTGGGTCGTCTCTCGGGGCTTCGTGGTGAGGCCGACAACAGGAACTGTAGCAGTCTTCGACGTCTGTGCAACCTATTATCCGAGTCTAGAGCGGGCTGACCCAGCTGAAAAACCCTAGTGAGGAGTCTGTGTCGCATGGAGTGATACGCTTACACCCTACAGTAAGCCACCTTTGCGCCATGTGCTAAAAAATCTAGATTCTCTTTTGTCAGGAAGTGCTTGAAAGGGTAAACATGCAGGACAACGAAGTGTTCGAGGGCGAGGGGGCCCAGCGGGAAGCCGCCCAGAACGCACGCCGCCGATCTAATGCCAATACAGTCGCGGTGCGGGAGAACTTCATCGCCCGCTCCTCGCCAGCAGCCGGCCCCCCTCCGCTGGCGGTGGTACTCCGTGGAGGTGGGGGGCGCGGCGGTGCCGTCCGGCTGAAGCTGTACCTGTCTTTCCTGTGGTTGGCCCGCAACATCGACCGTCCGGTCTACCGGTTCGCGTCCCGGGAGTGGGCCGTGCTGTTGGGCCTGCCGAAGGCCGATACGGCGGGGGCTCGCCGAATCAACGATGCGTTGCGCTGGCTGGAGGAGCAGTCCTTCGTTCGGTTGGAGCGCACGCGGGGGGCCGCGACCGCGGTGCACCTGCTGGACGATGGCGGCTCCGGGGAGCGGTACCGCTCCCCCGGTCTGCTGCTGGCCCAGAAGCGCTCCAAGCTGCCCGCCAACGAGCGCGAGAAGCACTACTACGTGCAGTTCAGCGCTGATTTCTGGCTCGAGGGATGGGTCGCGACGCTGTCCGGGCCCGCCGTGGCGATGTACCTGGTGCTGCTCCACCAGCAGAAGATGAACCCTTCCGGCCCCCTGTGGGTCTCTCCGAGCCTGGCGAAGACGATGTACGACCTCAGCGAGGACACCCGCAACAAGGGGCTTAAGGAGTTGGTGGAGGAGGGATTGGCCAGCCTGGAGCGGCAGCCGGTGCACAGCGGCGCCTTCACGGGTCAGGGGCGGGCTCGGAACGCGTACCGGCTTCTGGACATGGCCTCCACCCAGGCCAAGAGGATTCGGGAGCTGGGTTCTGTTCCCCCCACGACAGTCGGAGGATCGCTCATGCGGAGCGCTATCGGTGATCCACAGCGGGTCAAGGAGCTCGGAGGATCGTCCGGTCCGGGCTCTGCCGGTGATCAGCTGCGGGCCTTGATGCGCGGTGAACCCTGGCCCCCCACGAGTTAGGCCCGGCCGTGTCCGTACGGTGCACGGGTACGAGCGCGGGGCGTACGAATACGAGTTCTATCGGTAGTTGAAAGCGTCGTCCCCGGCATCGAGTGCTACACCCATCTGAGATGCTCTTCCACAAGCATCGCGCGTTCTGGGAGAAGACCGACCGGCTCCTGAACACCCTGTTCGACCCCCCGGATTCGCGTTCCCGCCGGCGGCCGGGACTCTGATCGTGCCTGAACATGGCCTTCGAACCCAGCCTGTTCAACGAGAACATGCGGACTTTTCACCGAGACCACTCAAGCCTGCGACCTCAACGACCCACAGAACCTCGGCAAGGCGGTGCTGGAGTCCGTGAACTTCGGCTTCGGCCTGCACAACGTGCTCTCCGGTGTCAAACCTGCCTCCTGTCTGTTCTGGCACTGAACGCCGGATTCCACCTGCGGATGGCGGACCACTTCGGCCTGGTGGACGAGGGCGTGAAGTTCGCGGAGATGACGTAGCAGCGGTCTTGACACAAGGTCTGACACGGTTTCCACGGGTTTTCCACAGGACTCGGTCATCCTCTGGCTTGCCCTATACCACAGGTGAGAGCGTGTCCGTGTGTTTGGCGTCGGAAAGGGTGTTCCGACCCCTGTTCGGCCACGCATATTCACACGGCGGCGTCGGAGGCGTGTAGCGTTTCTTGTACCGCTTCCGGTCGGGTCTGTCCCTGGGAGGCAGATCGGGCGCTCAGGCGCTGGACTCCTCCGCATCTTGCTTCGAGGTGCGTGGTCACGAGCGGAAGAGGTGCCGTATGAACCGTCGGTGGCGCGGGCGCAGGGGTGGGGACTCGACTCCTGGGTGGTTGGTCGCCCTGCTGGGGGGAGCAACCAGAGCAGTGGTCTCCCACCTGCTGGACCTGTTCTTCGACGGAAACGGCCCCAGCTGACCGTAAGGTCTGCTGAGGCCGCATCCTGAGCGGGGCCTGCCGTTGTCGTTGGCGCGAGGCGGCGGGCCCCTATTCGTGCGCGCATGGCGCCACGTACGAAATCGACCTTACACCTTGAGGTGCTGCGATCTTCCAGGGAGCCAAGGATCCGGCGAGCCGTTCAGGGGTCTCTGACCTGGGTTTACTCCCGGATCTCTCGGATGCGAGGTCACACTCTGCTCAGCGACCCGCACGGCACCGGTTCCGGGGTAGACCCCTTGACATGGAGCACTCGGAGTTCGGGGAGTACGAGTTCATCTCCGATGATCAGGCCGCTGATGACGACCGGTGGCTCGCATCGCTGCCGGCGGGGGAGCGTGCCCTGGTGGAGATGATGATTGCGCGGATGTGCGAGGCCGAAACCGACAGTACGCACCGCCCCGACAGCTGATCTCTGACTCTGAGGGTGGTTCGGGCGCTTCAGCCCATCCCGGGGCCGCCGGGCTCGCGCCCGGGGCGGCGCCTGTAGGCCGGCGGAGGCGCGTTGTAGTCGTAGCCGGGAGTGGGGCCGGTGTTCATCCCTTCCGGGAGTGTCCCCGAAGCGCGCGGCCGTCGGGGGCGGACGGGCCGGTGCATGGATGCCTTGGCCGCTGCCATGGCGGCCGCGTAGTTCTGCGCTTCCTGGAGGGCGCGGCGAGCCTTGTCCTGCGCGGTGGCCGTGGCCACGTCCGCCTTGACGGCTTGCTCCTGGAGGCGACGGGCGTGGCCGCCAAGGCGGGAGGCCTCGGTCACGGCGGCGGTGGCCGCTGCGCTCAGCCTGGCTATCTCCTGGCGGGCGGCGCCCCGTGTCATGCCTTTCCTCCAGGCGGTCGTGGGTCGGTCGGCTGCGGTCCTCAGCTCCTGGGCCTGGGCGCGGGCCTGCTTGGCCGCGTGCAGTTGCTCTTCCCGTCGGGCCTGGAGAGCGGCGACTTTCGGCGCTACCGCCCGTGCGGCCGGCCCGTGCCCGGCGCTGGCATCGGCCAACGTCACCTCCGGCACTCGGTAATGCTGGGCGTGCTTCAGGTGGGCGCCCCCGGCAGTGCCGGTGCGGCGCATCCGCCGGGCCACCAAGTCGGCGATGGCGGTTTGCTCGATGGCGGTCGCTCCGGCCGGGGCGGCGTCGGCGGCCGCCGACATCACCGCGGCGTGGGAGATGGCCCGGGTCGGGTAGCGGGCCGACAGGTGGGCGATGGCCCGGTTTGCGGCCGCGCCGGAGTCCGGCTCCGGCGCTGGCCCAACCCGGCGCACGGCGGCCGCCACGATCGTCTCGGGGACGAGACCGGACGACCGGGCGCGCTCGGTCCACTCGATCCGGGGATCCCCGCTCCTTCGGCTGGCCTTGGC
Organism: Nocardiopsis dassonvillei; assembly: GCF_964273065.1. GTDB lineage: Bacteria > Actinomycetota > Actinomycetes > Streptosporangiales > Streptosporangiaceae > Nocardiopsis > Nocardiopsis dassonvillei_B. The sequence goes on along the minus strand of NZ_OZ186817.1, from coordinate 13,489 downwards.
GGCCGCCGACCGCTTCGCCGCGAGCCGCCGCTGCGCCGGGGTGGCGTCCTTGCCCGCGAGGCTGAGCGCCTGGTCCTTCCGGCGCGAGTACAGGTCCCGCGCCCGCTCGGGAACGCCGACGATCTCCCACTGCCCGGGGGCGGCCTCGTACCAGCGCACCCCCAACGCGGCGGTCAGGTGCGCTCGGGTTCGGGCGCGCATCAAAGCGCCGGCGGCCGGAACGCTCTCGAAAAGCTCGCGGCCGCCCGCCGCCACGCCGCCCCACTGCCCGTCCCGGCCGAGACCGAGGTTCGCGATCATGATGTGGGCGTGCAGGTGCGGGTCGGGGACGCCGCCGACCGGGCGGGCTGTGGTGTGCAGGGTGAGCGTCCCGATCAGCCCGGACGTGTTCACCCGCCGGGCGGTGCGCCCCTCCCCGTGCTGCCCGCGCTGGCCGCGCCCGACCCACTGCTCGACTTCGGCGATCGTCTCCCGGGCCGCGGCAACGACGGCTTCCTCGACCCGGCGGGCGGTCTCGGCGTCGCCCAGGGCGTAGAGCACACCGACCGACTTGGGGGTGTCCAGGGTCAGGTCCCACCCGCGCGAACCGACGATCTCACGGTCGTCGGCGTGCTTCTTCGCGTACGCCAGCTGCTCGGCGCCGTACCCGCGCACCTGCGAGAGTTTCAGCCCGACCGAGGAGGCGACCCGGACGAGATCGCGGTAGGGGGCGGTGTGCTCGGCATCGGCGCGGGTCATCCGCATGAGCCGGAGCGTGCGCTTGTGCGCCCACGACCCCTTCTCCGGCGCGATCTTGCGGCGTGCCATCTCCTGCAGGAGCGGTAGGGCCGGGAGCCGCCCGGCCGGGGCCACGCGGGTCTTGCGCACCACCAGGCGCTCACCCGTGCGCGGGTCCCGGCCGTCCATGACGGCGCGGACCTCCTCCAGTTCGTCCGGCCCCAGCGGGGCGCCGGGGGTGCGGTCCACACTTCGCCACCCCGACCCGATGCGCTCGATCGGGCGCGGCCCGGACTCGGTGAGCCGGTACTCGGTCTGCGCATCGCGCGGGCGCGCCTGGTCCGCGCTGCACTCCTGCCTCAGCCGGTACTCGTCCTGGTCCGGATCGTGGATGACCGTTGCTCGCGCCACCGTCGCCTCACCTCCTCCCGGGCCGCTCGCTGGTATGGGAGCGAAGCGACCATACCTGGGTACCTGTCGCACGTCGAGCACCGTCTCGCCGGTCGTGCGGCAGACCTTCCAGGTGCGTGGTGTCGGGAGCTGGCCGACCGCCTGACGGACCCCCGCGAGGAACGAGCGGGGTCTCGTCGGCGGTCGGCCGCGACCCCGTGCTCCTCCCTCAGCCACGGGGGTCCCGGCCGCCTGGTGCCGGGCGGCCGCCGGAAAAGGCCGGCGGGCGCTCCCCGGGTGGCGATCGCCGAAGCGCCGCCGACTTTTCCGGACCGCCCCCGTCCGCGGGGCCGGGGTGGCAGGCTCACCCCATGACCGCAGACACCGTGACCGTCCGCCTGGTGGGCGGTCATCCCCGCTGGGCCGGAGAAATACTGAATTACCCCCGCGCTGAGGTGTTCGACGCCCCCCCTGGAGGACGTCGGGGTGCTCCTCCTGGTGGAGGACGGCTCCTATCCGGATCACCTGGGCATGCAGGAGGGGATCGACTGGCGCGCCCACTACGCGCCCACGGACGACACCGACCGGACGACCTGGCGGTTCCTGGGCTGGGTCCCCTCCTGACCCCCGCCCCACACGGCCGGTTTCAGATTTCCCACCTGATCTGAGGCGGGTCACCACCGCCCCCGCCACCCCGGCCGGGGAGGGGCACCTCCTCCTGCACCACCGCACGGCCACCCGCCGCCGGCGCCCACCACACTCGGGCCGTCCGGTGGTTCCGGCGCGTGCCCTCCCCCACCCCGCGCACGTCCCCGACGCGCCGGGTTCCCGGGCGGAACAGGGGGTCCCGGGGGACTGGTCCCCCGGGTACCACCAGGCCCTCACCGCCGCTCACCACACGACCACGGAACTACTGCATTCCTGCCTACAGTGCCGCCGTGCCCCCGTAGTGCTGCCCCCGCGCGGTACCGTGCCCGCATGAAACTGGCAATCGCCCTGGCCAACACCAAGCCGGGCACCTCCAAGACCACCTCATCGGTGATGCTCGCGTACGCCCTGCACGGCATGGGACAGGACGTGGTGCTGTTCGACGCCGACCCGGCCGGGTCGGCGGTGGAGTGGTCCGACACCATCGGCAACGGGGGCTTCCCCTTCGACGTGGTCGGCCTGCCCCAGAACGCCCCGGGCTCGAAGATGGCGGCCTACACCCGCCCGGACACCATCGCCATCGTGGACACCCCGCAGGCTGAAGACCACGCCAAGATCGTCCGCAGCATCCTGCGGGTGGCCGACGAGATCGTGATCCCGGTCGCCCCCGCCCTGATCGAGATCGAGCGCATGTCGAAGATGGCCGACGTCCTGGAGGACGCCGAAGAGACCCGGAGCGCTCCGGCCCGGGTCTCGGTCCTGCTGACCCGCGTGGTGGCCAACGCCAACTCCGGCCCCGAGGTGCGCGACGCCCTCACCGGCGCCGGGTACGACGTGCTCACCACCGAGATCCCGCGCCGGGAGACCTACGCCATGGCCTACGGGGCGCCACCCGAACGTGCGGCCCTGCCCCCGTTCGCAGACCTCGCGAAGGAGCTGCTGACGCGCGGGGGTGCGGGATGAGCACCGACCGCAAGGAGCGGATCGCGGCCGCCGCCCGGTCCCGGGGTGCCCGCGAGGCCGCCCCGGCCGCCGGCCCCCAGGAGTCGGCCGACCCGCGGCCGAAGAAGGCGCCCCGCCGGAAGGAGACCGCCCGCCGCACAGACCCCGTGCGCATGACCATCGACCTGGACCCGCCGGACTACACCTCCATGCGCCACGTGCTCCTGGACGTGGCCGCCGCGGCCGATCACCCGACGCTGACCGCGGCCGCCATGTGGCGCGCCATGCTCGCGGAGATGCGCGAGGACCCCCGCCTGGTGACCCGGGTCGCGGCCCGTATCGCCGCGGACAAGGAAGGCCGCTGACCAGTCAGCACGGGATCACTGGGTTACGGAATGCAGTAGAACCCCCACCTTGACGGTGTCAAGGTGGGGGTTCTGTGTTCCCCGATCACCCCATGGTGCCTAGGTGTGATCGCTGGGGTCGGTGGCCTCCTGACCTGGATCACTCATAGTGCCTAGGTGTGTGGATCAAAGATGCCTAGGTGTGTGGATCGGTGATGCGTCCTGCGGTCTCGGTGGCCTCGGTCGGGTCCGGGATCGTTGGGGAATGCACGGGCGTGTGGGTCGGTGCGGGTGGGTTGGTGCCGCGAGTCGGCGTGGGCATGGAAAGGCCGGCGGGCGGGGCCTGGGAGGCGAAGGCCGTTGCGCGGCCGGGCAAGGCGGTCGTCGTGGCGCAAGGGGTTGCGCGGGGACGGCCGGAACCGCCCCCGCGCGCACCGCGTTGCGCGGCGCTGGTCACCGCCGGGACAGCCGGGCGGCCTCCTCCTTGGCGGCTGCGGCCGCGATCCCGCCCAGCGCCTTCTGAGCGGCTTCCCGCTCCGCTGCGGCCTTCGCCAGCGCCGCCTCTGCCACGCTGCGCCCCTTCCGGGCGGTGGCCTTGGCCTCCTCCGCCTGGCGCAGGGACGCGCGCATGGCGGCTTCGACGGCGTCGGGGGTCATCTCTTCGAGGTCGGCGTCCGGGGCGGGCTGGCGGGGGGTGGCCATGGGGTGACAGGCCACGGTCTCCCCGGTGGCGGTCTGCACCGCGTTGCGGCACCGGGCGGGCCGGGTGTCGCCAGTGAGCGGGTCGTAGACGGCGGCGAGACGGGTCCGCTCGGTGCACTGGCCGCACCACGGGTGGGCGGTGCGCACCTCGTGCCGGGAGTGGTCCGGGCGCGGGTCGTGGATCTGCCCCCATCCGGGGACGGTGGTGCGGTCGCCCATGATCACGCTGACCGCGCTCCCGGCGCCCCGCATATCGCGGGACAGCTCGAACAGGATCGACGTGTCGTCGCCTCCCGTGGCGAGTTCGGCCACGACGCGCTCAGCGAGCCGTACGCGGTCGCGGGCGCTCGGGGGGCGCTGTCCCTTGGGCCAGAGCCGAACGGCGCTGTCGATGAGCCTCAGAGCGCGCTCTAGGCGCTCGTCCTGCTCGCTGAGCCCCTCGCCGTTGGTGTCTATGGGAGAGATCTCGTCCTCCCCTCCCTGAGGGTCGGGCTCGGGGCGGTCGTCGTCTCCGGACACCGGGGGGGCTGGGGGGGAGGAAGGTGAATCGGAAGGTGTGTTCGGGGGGTTGGTGGACTTGTAGTCCCCCCGCGAGGGGACTTGTAGTCCCCCCGCGAGGGGACTTGTAGTCCCCCCGCTCCCTGCGGCGCTCTCCTCCGACCGGGGGGACTTGTAGTCCCCCCGCTCCTCCGGCTCTGGCTTCTTCTTCCGGCGCTCCGGCCGCGCCTTGCCCTTGTCAGCGCGGGCCTTCTTCGGCGGTGCCTCGGGCAGGTCAGGGCGCGTCTGCGGGGTGATCGGAGGCCGGCGCCGTTCGGCGCGGGCCTCGTTGATCTCCGCCAGCTGCACCGCAGACCAGAAGGAGGCAGGGATCATCGCCTCCCACACGATCGTCTTCTTGTCAGCGGGCAGGTTCTTCCACGCCTGCGGCTTGGGGCCGGGCTGGCGCCGGATGACGCCGCGCTCCTCCATCGCCTTGCACCGGCGCTCAGCGGTCTTCGGGTCGCACCTGGCGACGGTGGCCAGTCGCTTGTAGGAGCGGAAGGCGTTGCAGCCGTCGAAGTCGGCCTTGATCATGAGCGCCATCAGGATCGCGCGCTCTTCGGCATCGCGGACCGGGGCGTGCTCTGCTGCCCAGATGATCGGGTAGAGGCTCACTGGCCACCCCCGCGCGTGGGAGTGACGGGGGAAAGGGTGGGTACCATGTGCTTGTCTTTCGTTGAGCAGCGAAGACTTCCGGGCCGGGAGCTCCACACTCCCGGCCCCTTTGCGTGTCTGGGCACTGTAGCGACCTGCGGACTCGCAGGAGTGCTCACAGCGCGGAGGGCTCGTGCGTCACATCGGAGCCAGCAAAGAAGCCCAGGCACACGCCTGGGCTTCTCCTACGTAGAGGGCACCTCCCACTCGTAGTCAAGAAGCCACTGATGCACGGGCATCACATGCACGGTGACCTCTACCGGGCGCCCCTCCGCGGTCCACGCCACATGGTGGATGACATAGACCGGCTGGTCTTCAGCCAGTCGCAGGACTACAGCTTCGTCGGCCTCCGGCATCCGCACGGTGATTCGCTCGGTGAAGCGTGAGACTGGGTGCCCCAGCTCCGCCAGTCGGCTGTAGGTGCCGCCCGGCCCGGTGTCCTCCTGGGTGATCGGCGTCCCGGCCGCGATGCTCCACGGCACGTATGAGGTTGCGATCTGCACGGGAACGTCGTCGGCGAACATGTGGCGTCGGCGAATGGCGGCGACTTCGTCGACCTCGAACCTGAGCGCTTCGGCCACGTCCGTCGGCGGGGTCACAGGTCCGAGCTGCATCAGGACGGACTTCGGCTCGTGCCCCATCTCGCGAACCTCGGTTGCGAAAGCCCCACGCGAGGATCCGCGCTCGCGAGCCTCCTTCGTGTACCTCGCGGTGGCGTTCCTCGCGATCGGCGCGATCTCGTGCACCACAGTGCCCCTCCCTCGCTCGACACGCACCAGGCCTTCTGAGCGCAGCAACCGCACGGCCCGGTTGATCACCGGTCGAGAGACGCCGAACTCCTCCGCCAGGCGCTCTTCGCTCGGGAGCACGCTCCCTCGGGCGTACTCACCTCGCACGATCGCAGACCGCAGCTGATCTGCGATGTCGCTGTACTTGCTCATTCAGCCTCCACTTCCTTGTGCAGTAATTTCTACCAGGGTACTTGACGTACTACGTCTTCTGAGTTGTACTACCAATGTGCCCAGCGCACAACAACGAAACCGACGTAAGTCGGTCAAGCCCGGTAGCTGACTCCGGTCCCCACGGGGGCTGTGTGGACGCCCGCATGGCGCCTGAGCTTTGAAAACACCCCATAGCGCGTACGCGAACTTGAAACTTCACCCCCCCTGGGGTGCCCGTTCGCCCCGCCGACCGAGAGGCCGGCGGGGCGTTCCGGGGGACCCCAGGGTCCGCACCCGGCCGCCCGGCCCGTCCTGCCGGGCGGTCACCCCGACGAACAGGAGACACACCATGTCGACCGCCACCGCCGCGACCACCCAGGCCGCCCCCGCCCCCAAGACCGTGAAGTGCTTCTTCGTCCTCACCCTCCAGTTCTCCCTCGGAGGCATGAGCCACTTCATCGCCGAGAACAGCGGTGACATCGAGGTCCCCGAAGGGTTCAGCCGCACCGAGGCGTTCCGGCAGCTGCGCCAGAACATGATCGACGCCGCCCGCCAGCAGGGCCACACGATCTACGGGGAGCCCACCACGGTCTTCTTCTCGCTGGAGCGCGACGCCCTCTGAGCCTGACCGGCTGAGTCCCGCAATGCAGTAATTCCGCTGATCAGCGGTGCAGTCCTCACAGGAAAAAGCGAGCCCGCCCGGGAGGCACCCCGGGCGGGCTCTGTACACCCACAGAACAGGAGAAACGCAGGTGTACCCGACCATGATGCCGCCCGTCGCGGCCCCCGAAACCTCCGCCCCCTCCCTGACCCTGTCCGCCCCGGCCTGGCTGGAGGAGGTCACCCCCGACGCCCTGGACGCCCTGGGCATCACCGACGCCGACGACCTGTTCGCTGTCGCCCTGGAGGAGGAGACCGAGGAGGAGCGCGCGGCCCGGCTGGCGGCCGCGGCCGACATCCTCGACGACCGCCTGGCGGAGATCGCCGCCGAGACGCTCACCGCGGACGTGGTCCGGGGGTGGGCGCTGTGAGCACCGCGACCCGCGCGATGACCACCGCTGAACTCCTCATCCTCGCCTCGGTGGCGGCGGGTGAGTTCGAGGGCGACTACCCGGGCCTGTCCGCCCGCGTCGGTGCCCTGGGCTGCGGCACCCCCTACATCGAGCTGACGCTGCCCGGGACCGCCCCCGTGGCGACCCGCCGGGCGTTCCTGTGCGACGCCGGGCGCGCGTTCGGCCGGCGCATCGAGCCGGTGCTCGACTCCGCCATGGTCCGGGTCCGCGACTGGCAGGGCCTCGGGGTCTACCTGGAGTGCCGCACCCGCACCGAGGCCGTGGACGGGGGGCGGTTCCTGTGATCTCCCCCGAGTTGATCGCCGCCGCCATCGGCGGGGCCGTCCTGACCGCGCTGCTGATCGCGGGCGGGGTCAAGGTCCGCCGCGCCTACCGCAAGGTCCGCTCCACCGTGCGCCGTGTGATGCGTACCCGCCTGGTGCTGGCCGAGGTCCGCCGGAAGAAGGTGCGCCGGTGACCGCCCTGCTGCTCTTCCTGTCCGGCCTGGCGGTGACCGTGCTCTGCGTCCGGCTGGTGACGCTGCTGCCGCGCGGCGGCCGCCACGAGGACAAGGCCGCCATTGCCCGCCTGACCACGCACTCCACGACCTTCGGAAGGGACCTCTGATGGGCCTGCGCACCTTCGCCGACATCCTCCTGGGGCGCCGCCCCATCACCGTCTCCCGCCGCACCCCGGCCGGGATCGAGCACGTGGTCACCGGCCGCCTGCTCCGTGAGGAGCCCGGACGGCTGGTGGTGGTGGACGCCACCGAGACCGTGCACCACGTGCACACCCACTCCGGCCTGATCGTCGGGAGGGCCTGATGCAGCACTTCTACGCCTTCTCGCTGTTCTTCCTGGCTCCGGCCGTCCTGATCGCTGTCGTCCTCATGGCCGTCCACGCCTGAGAGGGGTACCCGTGCGCAAGAAGCACCAGGAGCGGACCGAGGTCGCTCCGATCACCGCAGAGCAGATTCAGAAGACCGTGCAGGACGCCAAGACGCTGGCGTCCATCCCTGACCAGAAGCTGCTGGAGGACCCGGCGCTCAACCCGGCCACCCGGGCGCGCTACGACGAGCTGACCGCTCAGCGCCTCCAGGCGGAGCTGGACCTGATCCACCGCCGCAAGCTCCGCGACGCCGAAGAGGCGGACCGGCGCGAGGCGGAGCGGGCCGAAGTCGAGAAGATCATCGCTGCGGCCCGCCGGGCCACCTCCCCGGCCCGCACGATCCTGGACATGACCCGCCATCAGAAGACCTTCGGCCGGGTCACCCTGGCGGCGTCCCTGGCGCTGTCGGTGGGGTCGGCGATGGGGTTGGCGGCCCTGGTGGCCGCCAACGGCGGGCCGGAGCCGGTGGGCTACCTCGCGGAGGTCGGCCTGACGGGGCTGTCCACCACGGTGATCGTCTGGCGCGGCATCCTCGCCCGCGCCGGCACCGTGCTCGACGACAGCACCAAGCGGCTGTTCCTGGTGCTGATGGTGGCGCCGCTGCTGGTCTCCATCGTGGGGTCGTGGCTGGGCACCGGCCCGGTCGGTGCGGCCTGCTCCATCGGGTCCGCCCTCTTCGCCGGTCTGGCGTACCTGATCAACACCTCCGCGTCGGCCGCCATCGGCCAGTCGATCGACAAGATCGACGAGGCGAAGAAGGCCCCGGCCGCCGCGCCGGGGACCACCGAAGAGGAGTCCGCTCCCACGGAGACTCCCCGTGCGAGCGCCCTGCCGCGCCGCCGCCCCGGGGACGGCCTGGACGTGGTCGGGGAGGAGCTGGCGGACCAGCTGTCGGACTACCTGCGCTCGCACGGGAGCCCGTCTGAGCGCTCGCACGAAGACGACCGCTCGCACGGCGCCGACGACGCCGAGTCCGGGCAGGTCGCCCCGTCTGAGCGCCCGTCCGAGCGCGACCGCTCGCACGGCGCCGACGAGCCGTCCGAGCGGGCGCTGACCGCGCAGGAGCGGCGCCGCCTGGAGGGCCTCCGCAACCGCCGCCGGGTGGCGGGCTACCTGTACGAGCACCCCGACGCTCACACGGGCGAGATCGCCGAAGCGCTGGGGCTGGGTGAGTCCACCGTCCGCCGGATCCGCAAGGAGCTGGAGGAGGGGGGAGCCCCGTGAAGCACCGCCCGAAGGTGCGCCGCTGGCGCGAGGACACCTCCCAGGGAGAGGCCTGGTGCTACCAGGTGGTCTGCCCGTGCGGCGAGGAGTTCGACGAGCACTACACGAAGAAGCTCGCCGAGTCGGACCGGCTCCGTCACCGCATGGACGTGGCCCCGCCCATGAGCGAGCGGTGCCGCGACCCCCAGCGGCACCGGATGCAGCCCTGGGACCGGTGCCCCGTCTGCGCGGACCAGCTGCCGCTCCCCGGCTTCGAGCACCTGGGGGCGACCGGATGAGGCGCCGCGACTACGCCGCCGCCGCGGCCGGAGTGCTGGGCCGGGCGCTGCTGTGGCTGGACATGCAGGTGGCCTCCCTACTCCCCGGGGACCGCCGCCCCCTGATCGACGTCGCCTGCGACGTCGCCGCGTGGCTGGGGCGCACCTGGCGCCGCTGCCAGGCAGAGGTGCGCACCCGCCGCTACGGCCCCGGCCGTGGCGTGATCGCCATCGTCATCACCCCCCGCACGACCGAGAAGAAGGAGACCGACCGTGGCTGAAGAGGAACTCCCCCCGGACGCGCCGATCAGCGAGTCCCACCGCGAGGGCGTGCACAAGGAGCTGGAGAAGTTCTTCCAGGACCTGGCGCGCATGCAGTTCGACACCGCCTCCGACATCGAGAAGTACACCCGCCGCGTCCGCGACATCTCCAAGAAGTTCGCCGTGGAGCTGGAGTTCGCCGCTCAGGACCTGGAGGAGCGCCTCCGCGCGGTGCCCGGGGCCACGGAAGAGGAGACCGGGGTGGTGATCGCCCGCAAGGCCGCCAAGGTCTCCCGGCACCTGAAGCAGGCCGCCCGGGAGGCGCGCCAGATGGGCGCCGCCTCGGTGCGCACCTGGAGCTCGCTGAAGACGAACTTCGCGACCCAGATGGGCGCGGCCCGGCCCAAGCCGAAGAAGCAGATCAACCTGTCCCGCTGACCCACCCCCTTGGGGCGCCCCGGCCTGGGGCGCCCCGCCCGACCTCTGAGAGGAGACGACCATGGCGGACGACATCGAGATCTGGGAGCCCGCTCCCAAGCAGAAGAAGGCGAAGCGCTCGGGCGCCGGCGCGGGGGCGTACCTGACCCCGTGGATCGGTGGCGGAGCACTGATCCCGCTGGGCTGGGCCGCGCACGCCGCGTGGGGCGACGCCGGGCTGTCGACCGGCCTGGCGGCCGCCGCGGTGGCGGCGGCCGGGAGCGCGGCCACGTGGGTGTCCTGGCGCTTGTGCCGGGCGCGCACCTGGTACGCGGCGCTGATGGCGCCCTCCACCGTGGGCGGGGCCTCCGCGTGGATGGCCACGGTGACCGTGGCCGGTGTGGGGCGCCCCTGGGTGGACCTGCTCATCGTGGGCGGGGGACTGCTGGCAACGGTGGCCAATGTCCACACCTGGCAGCGGGGCCAGAACTCGCCGCGGGGCAAGGACAGCATCTGGGACCGGCCGCTGCCGTCCTGGGAGGAGGTCGCCGAAGTGGTCGGCCTGAACGGGACCCGGATGCGCATCAAGGAGGAGAACGAGCTGCGCCGGGTCGGCACGGTGCAGCTGCGCCGCGGCGACACGGTCGAGTCCATCCAGGCGTCGCTGTCGGCGATCGCCTCCGCGATGCGGTTGCCGCGCCGGTCGGTGCGGGCGGTGGAGGACCCGGAAGACTGCTCCCGCGCCGAGGTCACCATCGTCAAGCGTGACGTGCTGCGCGACCCGATCGCCTGGCACGCCCTGGGAGAGGAGGAGATCGGCCGCTCCCTCGCGGACGCCCCGCTGGAGCTGGGCACCTACGAGGACGGCGTCCTCTTCACCGACGACCTGTACGACCACCACACGATGACCGTGGGCATGTCCGGGTCGGGCAAGTCCACCTACGCCAAGCTGAAGCTGATCAAGGTCGCGGCCTGCTCCGACGCCGCCGTCCTGGCGGTGGACGTGGCCAAGGGCCGCCAGACCCTGGGGCCGGTCGCTGGCGCGATCCTGTGGCCCGCCTACACGATGAAGGACGCCAAGGCGCTACTGTCCGCGCTCAAGCGCGCGGTGACCGCCCGCGCCGACTACCTGGGCTCCAAGGGCCTGGCGAACTGGGAGAAGGGCTGCGGGCTGACCTTCCTGCACGTGCTGCTGGAGGAGGCCGCACAGCTCGTGGACGTGGAAGAGCTGGTCACCTTGGGCCAGCTGGCCCGGTCGGCGGGCATCCACCTGGAGGTGTCCCTTCAGCGCGCCACCTATACCAACATCGACACCGACGCCCGCGCGAACTTCTCCTCCCGCATCTGCCTGGGAACGGCCGATGAGGCCGACGCGGGCAAGGTGTTGCCGGAGTACGTCATCGACGCGGGGGCGGCCCCGGACCAGTGGGCCGACCGCCAGCAGGGATGCGCCTACGCGGCGGTGAAGTCCCAGCCCCGGGAGCGCCACGCGGTCCCGCTGCGGTTCCACAACGCGCCCAACGCCGACTTGGAGGCGGCCGCGGCCGCGCTGCCCGAGCAGGACGGCAAGCTCGACCCGATCACCCGCAAGGCGTTCGGCAAGGCCTACGCCGACTACCTCGCGGCCCGCCAGTCCGCCACCGACACCCCTGCCGCCGAGGAGCTGCCCGCCGTGGACGCCGACCCGATCGACCCGACCGCAGAGGCGGACGTGGACGCCTATGACTACGAGCAGGAGGAGGCGGTGTCCGAGCACGAGCCGGAGTTGGCGGGCGTGGACATCGACGACCCCATGGGCATGGACGACGGCGCGGTGGACTTCGTGCTCCCGGCCCCGGCGCCGTCCCGGTTGAGCCGGGCCGAGTGCGTGCGGGCGCTGGAGGCCGTGATCTCCCGCTGGGAGGCGGAGGGCCACTACGAGTTCGGCGCGACCGATCTGCGCGAGGCGCTGAAGAAGGCCGGCGCCGACCGCTCCCGGCCCTGGGTGCACGGGGAGTTGAAGCGACTCACCGAATCCGGGCGGATCGTCCACCACGACGGCGGGGTGTTCGAGATCGCCTCCCGAGAGCTGGCCCCCGCCTGAGCGGCTGTCAGGACCGGTGTCAGATGCCCCTGTCAGGAGTGTCAGAACGGGGCTGTCAGAGGTGTCTGACAGCCCTCTGACCTCTAACTCCCCCACAAACGCCGGGGCGCGCTGTCAGGCCCCGCCGGCCCCGCCGGAGAGACGACTCCGGCGGGGCCTTCCTCTTCCCCACGCACATGTAGGAGCGCGCGTATGACCGTCATGCAGACCACGACCGACCGTCCGGCCAAGCGGTGCTGCGGCACCTCGGTGGGCGGGCGCTTGACCCGGATCGACCCCGCGAGCGGGCAGACCCAGTTCGCGATCCTGGGGCGCGGCTGGTTCCCGATCGGGTGGGCGCCGTTCGCCGGCCACGCCCGCGACCACGGCCAGAAGAACCCCCGCGAGGCCGCCGTGACGGAGGGCTCCGAGGAACTCGGCATCCGCGTGACCGGCCTGACCGAGCGGTTCACCGTCCACCTCCCGAACCTGTGCGCCTCGCTCCCGCACGAGCCGCGCGCCGGGCACCTGTGGACCGTGTACGACATCCAGACCCCCGACACCGTGTTGACCCCGGCCCCGGGGGAGACCACCGGCGCCGAGTGGGTCAACGCCGAGGAACTCCAGCGGCTCGCTGAGGTGACCGTGGCCTTCGCCCGGTCGGGGCGCGTCGCGGCGGCCCAGCCCCGGCTGTCCCTGGAGGCCGTCTGGGTCGAGCTGCTGGCGCGTACCGGCGACATCACCGTCTCGGCCGCCGACCGGGCCGCGGTGGCGCGGCTGTACACCACCCCGCCGCCGGCCTACTGGCTCGGCGGCCGCCCCTGATCCCCGACGACCCGACCGGCCCTGGCGGCCGCCCCGAGAACGGGGCGGCCGCCGCCTTCTTCGAGGAGATCGACATGCAGGTCCGCATCATCAGCTTCGGCTTCCTTCACAGCGCCCCGCCCGAGGCGCACATGCTCTTCGACCTCCGGCTGCACTTCCGCGACCCGCACGTGGACCCGCTCCTGCGCACCCTGACCGCCGCCAGCCCCCGCGTGCGGGAGCGGGTGATGGCCACGCCCGGCATCCCCGGGCTGGTGGACGCGATCGCCGCGACGGCGACTCCTGGAAGATCACCGTCGCCGACCCTTCGGGCGCGGTGCTGGGCTCGGCGGTCCTGGCGTCGGCGCGGTGGGCTCCGGCGTCGGCCGGGCACCGGCTCATCGAGGTCGGGTGGATGCCGTCGTCGGCCGCGGTCTTCGTCCGTGGCCGGATGGGTGGGTGGCGCGAGCGCGAGGACGGGTCCTGGACGGTCCCGGTCACGAACGACCTGTAGGAGGACGGATGACCCCCCTGACCGACGCCGAGATCCGCGACCGCCTCGCCCCCGGGGAAACGGCGGATGACGTGCTCTTGGTGGTGCTCGCCGCCCTGCGGCGCGCCGGGCACGACGTGGCGGTGACCGACG
>NZ_OZ186816.1:0-68158 GCF_964273065.1 Nocardiopsis dassonvillei | reverse complement strand
TCGCGAGGCGGCGGGCCCTGTTTTTTCGTGCGCGCACGGCGCGACGTACGAAATCGACCTTACACCTTGAGGTGCTGCGATCTCCCAGGGAGCCAAGGACCCGGTGAGGCCTTCAAGGCGCTCTGACCTGGATTTACTCCTGGATCTCTCGGATGCGGGGCGCCGGAGAGGTCACATCCTGCTCAGCGACCCGCACAGCACCGGTTCCGGGGCAGAGCCCTTGACATGGAGCACTCGGAGTTCGGGGAGTACGAGTTCGCCTCCGATGATCAGACTGCTGATGACGATCGGTGGCTCGCGTCTTTGCCGGCGGGGGAGCGTGCCCTGGTGGAGATGATGATCGCGCGGATGTGCGAGGCCTCAAGGGACAGCACCTATCGCCCACACGCGTGAAGGACGGTTTCAGCAGCGGTAGGTGGTGCCGTTGGCGGCCCTGCCCCAGTTGCAGGTGCTGATCGAGCCCGAGCTGGTGTTGTTGTCCGCGCTGCCGGGCCGCTTCAGGCGCAGGTCGGGGTTGTTGGGGCCGTCGTTGCGCAGCACGTGGCGTCCGTAGCCCCGGTAGATCTGATGGGCGCCGTTGGCGTACCGGTTGGTGCCGCTGCCGGTGCGCACATAGGCCACCGCCCCGGCCGGCAGATTGTAGTTCGGCAGCGGCCGACCGTAGGTGTTGGTGGTGATGTCGGGGACGTAGCCGCCGATGTTCACGGTGCGGCTGGTCACGTTCTTGATGACGAAGTACTCGCCGTTCAGGCTGGTGTTGCTGTTGGTGTCCGAGCCCGCGGCGTTGGGACGCACGTGGGTGATCATCAGTGCGCCGGTGGTGGAGGCGGCGTGCGCCGGGGCCGATATCAGACTGGCGGCGGTGAGGGCGGCCGCGGCGAGGGCGGCAGCTCGCGCGAGAGGTCCTGGCATGGGAACGCTCCTGAAGCGAAAAGAAAGGGACGGAGGAGCAACATCGTCCCAGCCCGCAGCCGGTGCACATCGTGTTTTCGCTGGGCATGGCCGCCTCCGGCCAGGGTGTGCACCTATCCGGCGGTACTGCGTCTGCGAAAGAGAACCCGGGGTCGGCTTCCTGAGTCGGTGTACCAGTGTGCCGGTACGCCGATGTGCGGATACACCGGTGTACCGGCCAACCGGTGGGCTGGGCTGCTCGTGCGCCGGGGCACCGTTGAGTCTGGGCTCGCCCAGCCCGAGTTTCACCATCTGACCCTTGAGCCTCGCGGACAGCTCGTCCACACCGTCTCGGGCCGGACCCCGCGGTGTCGCCTCGATACCGGCCTGCAGGACCGCCAAGACGTCGTAGGGCTCCGCCGCGGCCGCAGCGGAACGTGCCCTCCGCGCTCGGCAACGCCGCCGGCATTGACGTCTCCGGCTCAGTGGTGGCGGACGGCGACGTCGAAGCGGGACCGGGGCCAGCTGTCCAGGGTGAAGACCGGGCACCGGAGAGAGCCTGACAGCAGACCGTACAGGTAGTCGGTGGCGGCCATGGTGTGGCGGGCCCAGACAAAGCTCCGGCAGCCGTCGGCGACCACCGCCCAACCGTCGGGGTCACCGACGGCCTCCAGGTAGAGGTCGTTGCCGTTGTCGTCCGACCCCAGGATCAGCAGGTCGTCGATGACGACGTCCCAGTCCCCCTCGGCCTTGCGGACGCCGGGCCAGCGCTGTTCGCGGCCGCCCCGGATCGCGATGGCGTCAGCCTTGTACACCTGCCTGAGGTCCTCGCGGCGTTTCGCGGAGTACTCCAGGAGCCCCTGGTTGACGCCGAAGCCGAACCGGTTGTCCACCTCCACGGTGTTGTGGCCGATCCGGGTGAAGAACTCGCGCAGGTCCGAGGGCATCGGCAGGGCGGGCGGCAAACCGGCCGGCTCCGGAGGACCGTCGGGGAACAGCAGGTCGATGAGTGCGTCAACGGCGGGCACGGGCGTCCTCTCGGCCGGGGATAGGGGCCGAGTGTCTCAACCAGCGAGGACGGCCGGGGCCCACTTATCCATGCACTCCGAGTTCGGCGAGCCCGACGACGTCTCCGAGGACCAGGCCGCCGACGACGAGGCCTGGCTCGAAGCGCTCCCGCCCGGGCAGCGAGCCCTGGCCGAGCTGGTGATCGCCCGGATGTGCGAGGCCGCCACAGACAGCACCCACCGCCCCCGCGGGTGAGCGTCATCGGGGCAAGTGCGGCTCCAGCCGGTCGGCCAGGACCCGGGTGCACATGAGCGGCTTCGCCTCGCCGCCGTCGCGGCTAGGCCGGTGCGTGCGGCAACGGTTGCGTCGGCGCGGGAGAAGCGGTCGGTACCGCTCGGTCGGGCGCCGGGGTGGGGCGTTCGACCTTGGCGTCACACCATGCCCCCGTTGGCTCGAAGGACCTGGCCGTTCACCCAGTGCCCAGCCTCTCCAGAGGCGCGGCCTTGGAGAGCTGGTCGATCTGCTCGGGCGTCTTGCCTTATCGGGGCCAAGGTTTGTACCGACCGGGTTCGGGCGCAGAGAAGCCCCTGCGCAACCGAGGGTTGCACAGGGGCTTCCGTGATCTCGGTATGACTCCAAGCAGTCTCTGATCAGAAGCCGTGGCGGTAGCACCAGGCCCGGTCCCAGGCGTCCTCCCACTTCGCGATCTTTTGGCGCGCTTCGGTTTTGCGCCACCCGATCGGATCCACGGCTTGGTCGAGGGTGCCGTGGGTCCTATGGATCACGACATGGACGAACGTCATGAACAGCTCCTTCGACGGCATACGCGAACCCCTCAGTACGGCCCCGAGAGTGCTGCGGGGCAGATGGCTGACCTGTCCGTGTTGATCGGACACGGTGGCCCACTGTTCCAGCGCCCGAAGCGTGGGGTCTCCGGCCCTAAGCCGCAGCGCGTTCATCGCGTCAATGAGCTGCAGGGGTTGGGCGATCAGGTCGGGTGGATGGGAGTCCGGGCGCACCCGGCGACGCGCGATCATGCGGCGGGGGTCGGTCGCCTCCCACAGGATTCGCGTGTGCTGTCGCGCACGTTCAGCATCCGCAGGAGGCAGGGCGGGCAGACAGGCATGCATGTACGCCTCTGTGGCGGTCCAGGTCGGGCGGCGAGTGCCACCGGCCGCCCGGCACAAGACGGAGTAGGAGGTGGGAAAACCGTACTTTTCGGCTTTTCGCGCCATCTGACGGTAGGTCAACCCCGACTGCTGGCGCAGCGACCGGAGCCACTGCGCCAGCTCCTGCAGGGGGCCAGAGCCCGTCAGGGCGCGTTCCACGCGCCCCACCGTCGGATCAGGCCGGCGGGGTGAACATGACGACCAGGCGGCGCAGCAGCTCCAGAGCCACTGCTCCGCCGAGGATGATCATCATGATCACGGTCTCCAGCGAGATCCCCGCGATCACCAGTACGGTGGTGATCAGGATGATCACCACGATCAGCACGACGGCGGAGGCCGGCGGGCGCCGACTGCCGTCAGCGCACCCCGTGCGCGCGTTCTCTTCCAAGAGGACTCCTCGGTCCGTTGCCGCTCGACTTCGATCCCGACGACGGTGAGCGTGCCTTGCAGAGCACGAACACCAGGATCTTCCTCAGCATCCCTTGACTCATATGTGCGAGCGCAAGTTTTGTTGCGACCTTGTCCCGGATGCAGTGCAACAACGCTGGTAGCGGCATCGGCTGGGAGCGCACTGTCTACCGATCTTTCTTGGTGAATCAGATGTCTCCTGAAGGGTGGTGTCCCGCTTCATGGCCACCTGCATCACTTGTGCCAAACACCGAAGGCGAGGATTCTTTCACCTGGATGCCGGTGAGCCCAGCACAGGCCCGCCGGCGACTGGTTCGGAGCTGGTCCCGAACGCAAAATTGGCATGCGCCGACGCATTGATTCGGCGGGTGCAGCAACGCAGCGGAGCTATTTTTGGCCCTGCTCGTCCGGGAGGGGAGAACACGCATGAGAACTTTGGTTTTTTTGCTTCGCCCTGCCCGGAGCATCCGCAAAGCAGTCCCTGCAGAGGGCGTTGCCAGGGGTGCCATCAGACGCACTGGCGGTCCATCATCTCTGGTCAAGGAGGATATCCTCCTGCCTTGTACGCGGTCTCCCCGGCCGTTGCCGCTCGACAAGAACAGGGGAAAGTCGTCTTTGTTGCAGCAGAGGCGGCATCGGGGCGCAGCCGTCCGTCGGCTGCGTCCCAAAAAAGCTTCCAGGAGAGAGATTCTAAGGAAAGCACCCCTTGGCAATTCTTTTTGAAACGGATGGAATCAAGCTTTTGAAAGGGGCTAGATCATCCTGAAGTGCGCCAGAAAGCAGGACTGACCGCGCTTGTGACGGCGCTGCTTCTCGTAGGCTTGCACACTCATGGACTTGAAGTCTGTTCTGGTGCTGGCCTGCGAAAATAGTTCCTGTGCCCCTCGTCCCCGGTCGCGCGTACCGCCAGGTTGATCCCACTTGGGTGATCGACCATCAGCGCTCCCAGGGCTATCGCTGCACCCGCTGGCCGCGGCGAGGGTTTCCTGGAGCGAGAGGAATCCGGACCTGGTCTTCCTCTCCCGGACTCTGAACGCATGAAATCCTCGCGCCCCGAGAGTCCCGAGGACAGGCCACGGGCGTGCCCGAAGGTAGCGGCCCCGCGGTCCTGGCCGAACGCGGGGAGACCGGTCATCCTCTTACCATGTTCTCCCTGTCGGACACCCCTCCGCTTTTCATCTGCTCTTCCTGCTGTTCATGGGGATCCCGTGCGGCGGCACCCTGATGCGACCCGCCCGGGAGGTCGCGCTGGTGCGCACCGCCGCGTCCCTCACTGGTGCCGCCCTCGTCCCGCTGAGGGCGGAGCTGGAGCACCTGACCGCCGACGACGCGGCCACGGTGGCGCGCGCCATCGTCACCGTCGCCCGCGCCGAACAGCGCGTCGACGTGGTCGTGGCGGAGGCCCGATCCTGGTGACCCCCACGGGAGACCACGAAGGCCGCACCCTCCCCCGTGGTGCGGGCCTTCGTGGTCAGGGGTAGACCCCGGGCATGACCCATTCGGAGTTCGGCGAGCCCGACGAGGTGTCCGACGCCCAGGCCGCCGACGACGACGCCTGGCTCGAAACGCTCCCGCCCGGGCAGCGAGCCCTGGCCGAGATGATGATCGACCGGATGTGCGAGGCGGCGAGGGACAGCACCCACCGGCCGCACGGGTGAGGTTCACCGGGGCAGGTGCGGCTCCAGCCGGTCGGCCAGGACCCGAGCCAGTTCGGTGACGCGGTCGCGAGCGGCCCCGGGCGGGGTCGCCACCACGGCGGCTTCCAGCACCGCCAACACGTCCACCGCCTCGGGAACGCTCAGCAGCGCCGGGGTGCCCGCCGGCACCAGTTCGTCGTCGACGACCTCGGCGTCGTGCACCTGGTGGGCCGCGGCCGACCGCACCCAGGCGCCGCCCCGCGGCCCCAGACCTCCCCGTCGCGCCATCCCGGTCCCCGTCGTCTCGGTTCCTGCACCCCGCCCCATCGTCGCCCCTCGGAGAGGGGCTTCACCCCGTGGGTGGCAGGCCGGGGCCGGACGCGGCACCCTGTCGTCCTTGTGGGCGCCGCCCCCGGCCGCTGGCGCGGCCGCTCCCGCAGCGACGGTGCCCCCACCCGGTTGTCCAAGACCCGATGAGAGGGGGCGGACAAGATAAGTCGGAAAGGGGCAACGACGTTGCGGAGACCATCCTGAGCTGCACGGTGAGCGTCCCCGGACATGACGAAGCCCCTCACCAGTAGCGCTGGTGAGGGGAGGTTTCAGATTCGCGACTTCGATTGAGGCAGGTCAGGCCGGGGCGATCTCGGCGGCGATGTAGTCCGCGGGCAGCTGGCGGGGGCGTCCTCCCCGGTGGTCAGCGGCGCGTCCACGGTGGTGCACACGAGCCCGGCCTTTTGCGCTCGCCAGTGGCGCAAGAAGGCCGCTGGCGTTACGGGCGGGGCTCTTTGTCAGCGTCACGGGGCCGGCGCGGGGAGCGCAGCAGGCGCAGTACCTGCCGGGCGCGGCGGCGACGGTGAGCGTCGCGCGACCACACTGCCGGAACGATGACGAACAGCACAAGCAGGAGCAGCGGCCAACTGTCGGCCGTGCCCAGCAGTGCGACCGACAGGTCAACGACCAGGTCGGAAGGGGCGAGTACGGGCATGGGGTTCCTCCACCCAGGGCGAGCTGATCAGGATGCGATCAGCTTCAACCCGGCCCGGCGCGGTATGGACGCGTCAGAACGTCCGCGTCCAAGAGCGGCCAATCATTGACAGTTCCCGACACAGCGAGGCCTTTGCTGGCAGGATGTCTGACAGTTTCTGACAGCAGTAGCCACTGATCGGAAGGACTGGTGTGCCGCGGCCCTGGAAGCGTCCCACTATCCCCTCGGGCCCACTCGGCGAGCTCAACCGTGCGCTGCACGAGTTGCACCACCGGGCCGGCTGGCCCTCCTCCCGCGAGATCCAGCGGGCCTTGGAGGCCAAGGGGGTGCCCATGTCCCACACCAAGGTCCACGACACCCTCACCAAGCCGGTCTTGCCCACCAAGGGTGCGGTCGAGATGATCACCGAAGTCCTGGCCGAGACGGTCCGCGGCGCCGACGTCAACGCCGAGATCGACCGCCTCCTGGGCCTGTGGCAGGACGCCTCTCTGGACGCCCCGCCCTCTGCTCACGCGACCTCAGAGAGGCCCCAGAGCGAAGTATCTCGACCGACAACCGTGGAGAAGAAAGAGGAGCACAGGCAATCTCGTCAGTGGGCCAACCCCTGGCAGCAGGAGCGGCGGGAACGGGAACAGGCCGAGGCCGGTGACACCGACACGATGGTCAACTTCGGGATCCTATTGGCGAAGGAGGGCCGCATAAAGGAGGCCGAACACTGGCTCCGACAGGCCGCGGAAAAGGGCGACGCTAGGGCGATGATCCTCCTCGGGGACCTATTGGCGGAAACGGGCCGCCCAGAGGAGGCCAAACACTGGCTCCGACAGGCCACCGAAGAGGGCGACGCTAGGGCGATGGTCAACCTCAGATCCCTGCTGGAGGAAGCGGGCCGGGTGGAGCAGCCCAACCACTGGTGGCAACGGGAGCGGGGCTGGGAGCTCGGGGGAGCCGAGTGAGGGCTGCCGTGGTGTCGGGGCGTGCTCGGCTGCTGCTGTTTTCGCCGGTTCCTGGCTTCCGATAAGTGGGCCAAATCGTGGGTCAGAAGGAGTGATCCCCTAGACCTCTTCCAGGGTCAGGCCACCCCGAGCCTCTCCCCGATCCGCTTCAGGGCGGCGGTGATCTTGCCCAGCAGCACGGCTGCCTGACCGGTGTCGCCGCTGACTAGGTTGTGGATGTTGCCCAGCCACCGCTTGAGCTTGGTGAGCATGCCCTCGGAGGTATCCGAGGCGGGGCCTGCCTGCTCCACCCGTTCCACCTGGTCCAGGAGTTCGCCCTTGTCGTCGACGTCCAATGAGGCCAGCGGGGCGACCTGTCGAATTTTTGAGTACATCAGAGCTGTGACCTGCGAGCACAAAACGGCTCGCATTTGAGCACGCTGGGCTATTGGTGTGCTCACCACCTGTGGTGAGAGTGGGATGCATGACCACACTCACCCGGATCCCCCAGGGGTCCGCCGCGAGCGTCCGGCTCAGGACGCCGCCTTGCCGACCACCTTCGAGCGGGATCATCCCGGCGCCTGGCACACCGTCGGGTTCGGGTCCGCAGGGTGTGGTCGGAGCATCCGGTTTTCGCTGGTCCCAGGCTGGATCACAACCGGAGGTCCCGGCGTGGAGGGAGCGGAGATGATCGAGGTGCGCGCGGCGCTGATCCTGGTGGCCAGCACGGGGTGCGCGGCCCTGGCAGGGGCGCTGCGGTTGGCGGCGGGGGCGTCCTGGCCCGACGCGCTGCTCGCGGCCGGGGCCGCGTTCGGCGCGGCGCTGGGCGTGCTGGTGCTGGTGGTCAAGCAGGACCGCTCCCCGGGAGGGTCGTGAGCGGGCGTCTTACAGTCCGACGTGGCGCAGGGGGTTGTCGGTCCAGGCGTCGGCGGGGCGGATGTAGGCGTCGATGGCGGTGGAGCGCTCGGCCCACCGGCCCTGGCGGGCGATCCAGGCCCGCGGCACCCTCGCGGCCGCGGCGGCGGTGGCCGGGCCGGCGCGCAGCGAGTGCGCGGTGACCCCCTCCAGGCCGACCTGTGCGGCGAGCCGTTTCACGACGAGGTTGATGCCGGCCCCGGACATGCGCCCGGTGCCGCGACCGGCCGCGCCGGGGCTGCCCAGGGGGCGGCCGTGCCGGTCGATGGAGCGCAGGAGGGGGCCCTGGGCGGCGCCGGCCTCGGCCAGGGCCCGGTGGTAGGCGACGGTGGTGCGCACCGGGCAGGTGAGCAGGTGGGTGCCGTAGGGCACGGCGACCGTCACCCCGGCGGCGTCCTTGTCGGTCTTGGAGGCGGCGACGAACACCTCCAGTCCCTCGGGGACGGCGCGCAGGTCGGTGGTGTCCAGGGCGGCGAGCTCGGAGCGGCGGGCCATCATCGCGTAGCCGAGCAGCAGCAGGGTGCGGTCGCGCAGGCCCCGCAGGTCCTCGCCGGCGGCGGTGAGCATGAGCCGCAGCTGCTCGACGGTCAGCGCGGGGGCGCGGCGCCGGCGCCCCCCTTCTTTGGCCCACTGGCGGGTGTAGGAGCGCAGTGCCAGCCGGGCGGCCTTGGTGGTGAGGGCGTGGCCGTCGGCGTGGTGGCGTGAGGCGATGGCGCCCAGGGCGCGGTCGATGGTGGCCGGGGCTGCCCCGGCGGTGGCGAGGTGGTCGACGTAGGAGGCCAGGGTCTCGGCGGTGGCCGGCAGCGGGGTGCGCCCGGCGCTCGCGCACCAGGCGGTGAAGGCCGTCCAGTCGCGGGTGTACCCCTTCTGGGTGGAGGGGGCCCAGCCGTCGGCGACCCGGGCCGCGGCCGAGGGGGTGAGCTCGGCGTCGGCCGGGCGGAACAGCGCCCCCGGCGCCGGGGGCGGCGGCATCGGGGCGGGGAGGGCGGTGGGCGGGTCCTGGCCGTCGTCGAAGAGCACCCCTGGCTCGCGCTCGCCCGCCATGGTGCCCCTCCCGCCGCGGCCCCGCCCGGGCCCGTTTTGACTTTCGACAAGTGAGCTTATCGAAAGTCACAACGCAAAAAGGGGCCTCCCGGCCCCCGTCCCCCTCCCCATGGGGTCCGGCCTCGAATCCCGCGTGCGGTTCCGAGGAGTTGTCAGTTCTGGTTGAGGGGGCGGCACAGCAGGTAACAGCACGCCGCCAGGGTGATGATCCATACGATCAGGGCACACCCCAGAGCAACCCACGCCGCGGCTCCGGCGATGGCCCCGATACCCCCGAGGACCGCCGCGGGAACCGAGGTTCCGGCGAGGGCGAGCGTCACCATCAAGGACTTCTCCGTGAACGAACCCTGAAGGAGCTGGCTGCGCAAGGTTGCCTGGGCCCCGAGGCGTTCGAAGCTGCCCTCAAGGGAGCAGTGGGATGAAGAGGCCGGCCCGTCGACCATCACATCGGCCCTGGCCCGTGGTTGCTCCTCGCCCAGGTCGATCTCCTCGACCTCATCCGAGTGCTCGGTGGGTGGCTGCCCCGAAAGTTCCCCCATGGGATGACCTCCGTTGTTGAGTTGTCAAGCGACGACGACGCGGGCGAGACCCAGGGGGGAACCGACCTCGCGCCCGCCGGCGCCTACGGCGCCGGACATCCACTAGTCACCTTAGCATACGGGATGATCATCATACGCATATGGGACGCGCATCATATGTGAGTCATGTGATCCAAGGATGTACAAAGTTGACGTCTATGACCCCCATATACGTTGACTGTGATGCACAAATCAAGCATACTTGTACCGCATGACGATCGCGCTCCGTGGAGGCTGAGCATGGGTACAACGGCTGTCGCAGCGGTAAGCACATGGCTCATCGCAACCCCGTCCGAGCCGGCACCGACGCCGGCGAGCGTGTGGCGCCACACCCCCCTTGGCACCACCTGCACCCCTGGATTCAGTCGACACGCACAGATCGCTTTCGAATCTGGCCATGCCACCTGCGCTCAACGGTGAGCTGCAGGCACCCCTCAACCGCATAAGACGAACCCGGGGAGCCGTATGTCGTTCAATACAAAGACCGAGACGCCACCAGGATCCGGGCCGCACCCTCAAACCGCATCGCGGGTGACGGTCAATCTGACCAAGCGTTCCACTCAGGCTCTGGCCGAGGCGGTAGAGGCGACCGGCGAGACCCGAACCGATGTCATCAACCGCGCCCTGCAGGTCTACGCCTACCTTGAGGAGGCCTTCGGGCGAGGCGACCGCCTCTACATCGAGAACTCAGAGGGCACCCGTGAACGTTTGCGGTTCTTCTGATATAGGATGACCGTATGACAGGGATGAACGGATCATATGACCGTTTCACTCTGATCTGTCGCCGATGTTGAGAGCGCCGGACATCCACTCACCTGTACCTCCCAACGTCGACAACCGACGGCGCGCTCTGCCTGTGCCGTCCTTGAGTGATTCAGGGCCCCTGCCACTTGTCCGGCGGGGGCCCTTTCGCCTGTTCAGCCGCGCGAGCGGCGCGGATCACGACTACGCGGATAGGTGTTGCGCTCACCGATCCGGCCGTCCTGGCTGTGAATGACGTGCTCCACGCCGCGATCGATCGCCATCTCCCGACCCTTGGCCTGGGCTTCGGCCTTGGTGGAAGCGGTGTTGGACGCCCTCTCGTTGCCCTCGGCCCTGTTCACCCATCGGCCGTCCTGTCAGGTGGTGTGGATGTCTCCCTTGGCCATGCTGGCCTCCTCCCGGGGTTCCCACGAACCCCGTGCCAGCCTCCCAGGTGGATACGACAAAAGCCTGTCTCATGGTCACCTGGTGGGCATCAAAAACACGCATATCATGCTGGTGTCATGTCCACGCTCTTATGGAAGCACCGCGATCGAACGCAACACAGCCGCACGGTGGGCCTTACCATGTGTCAGGTGTTGTACCAAGGCGGTCGGGGCACAAAAAGCCCCCCGCGCAACCGAGCGTTGCGCGGGGGGCTCATGACCGGGGCGTGACCTCAGGCGGGCTTACGCTCGGTGCCCGGCTTCTCCTCCACCGGCTCCGGTTCCGGGGCCGGGACCGGGTCGAGCGGGTCCCACGGCAACCGGGTACCGATAGACGGGCCGCCCTTGGATCGGTGCACGGGGGTCTCCTTCCCCTGGGGGCGCCGGGTGCGCCCGCTCACGGCGTGGCCTACCCCGCGCCGGCGGCGGGCAGGCCCCGGTGGCCGGAAGCGGCCCTACCGCCAAATCGGCCCGCGACTTCTGTAGCTACGGCGAGCCGCCAGGTACGGACGTGGCCTGTCCCGGCCACCGGGGCCTGCCAGTCAGTCTCAAGCCCCGTGACGGATCCGCTCGATGGCCATCGCCGGGGCCGCCTCGTGGCGCGCCCGGCTTCACCGTCGCCCCGAGTTGCGCAGTGCTATCCGCAGGTTCTTCTCGATGTCCTGACGCAGCGGATGCCCCGCACCAAGGCGGACGCTGGCCTCGTAGGCCCAGCGCAACCGGTCGACCGCGGGCCCGAAAGAGCCGGTGGCGAACAATGCCGCGCCCAGGGCGTTGGCCGTGGCCAGGGTGTCCTCGTGGTGCCCGCCCAGCTTCCGACTGCGGCGCCGCAGGGTGTCCTCCAGGACCTTGATGCCCTCACCCGCCTGGCCGAACAGCAGCGCCGTCCCGTAGTTGTGGGCATAGGCCAAGGTGTCCGGGTCGTTACGGCCCAGGACACGGATGCCCTGGCGCATGGCCTCCTGGTGCAACTGCGCCGCCTCGGTGGTCCTGCGCTGCTGGAACAGCACCGAGCCGAGCAGGTTGCGTAGGGCGATCACCTCCGGATGTCGTTCTCCGAGCTCGGCCTCGCACTCGGCCAGCAGGGGCCAGAGCTTCGCCTCCGCCTGGTCGTGCTCTCCGTGGTCGTAGAAGCCGCGCGCCTCACGAATGCGCCTGTCCAGGTGCTCGGGGACCGCCCTGGGGTACCGCCGCACTGACACCACTCTCCCTGTCCTGGACACCTGAGGGCGCCATCGCGCCCGAGGCGGAGCTTTACCCTTTTCCGGTGCGTTGGCAAGGGGGTGCGCTAGCAGGTTCTGGCTGACCTGTGGAATCAAGGCCCCGTTCTCCCGCCTCCGGGCCCGGGGTTCTACGGGCGGGGATCCTCCTCGGACCCGCGGTGGGGGCGCAGCAGGGCCAGGACCTGGCGGGCGCGGCGGCGCCGGCCAGGGTCGCGCGACCACACCGCGGGGACGGCCACCAACAGGACGAGCAGCAGCAGCGGCCAGCTGTCGGCGGTGCCCAGCAGGGCGACCACCACCTCCAGGGCCGGTTCGGGAACAGGGTGTGCAGACATCAGGAGGCTCCTCGTCACGGGTGGGCTGAACGGAATGCGACCAGCCTGAACCCGCCTCGCCCGGGGGTGGACGAGCCCGGACAACGGTGGCCGAGTTCGGCCGAACACTGACAGGCCGGGGCGGCGGGAAGCCTGTGCTGGCAGGATGTCTGACAGTTCCGGACACCCAAGGACCGCCCCCTCGCCCCCTCTCTTCCGCACAGGAGCTGGTGTGCCCCGACCCTGGAAGCGCCCCGGCCTGCCCCCGGGCCCGCTCGAAGAGCTCAACCGTGCGCTGCACGAGCTGCACCACCGCGCCGGCTGGCCCTCCTCCCGCGAGATCCAGAGGGCCCTGGACGCCAAGGGGGTGCCCATGTCCCACACCAAGGTCCACGACACCCTCACCAAACCGGACCTGCCCACCAAGGGCGCGGTCGAGATGATCACCGAGGTCCTGGCCGAAACGGTCCGCGGCGCCGACGTCGAGGCCGAGGTCGCCCGCCTCCTTGGGCTGTGGGAGAGCGCGGCCCTGGACGAGCGCTCCCCGGAGCCGACCGCACAGCAAGACTCCGCTGAGGAGGGCTCCCACCTGGAGCAGGCCGCCAGCGAACCGCAGCAGGAAGAGCCTGCCGAGGAAGAGGATGCATCCCCGGGCTCCGACCGCCCCCACCAGGACGAGGGAACCCACAAGGCGCAGGCTCTGCCTCCCGACGAGAGTCCACTGGGGCGGCTCCGCCGGGCCTTTGAGTCCGGGGAGGACGGCGAGGCCCTGTACGAGCATGTCGAGCTGCTGCAGGACCTGGGCCAGGGCGAGGAAGTCGCGGAAATCTGCCGCGCCGCCGCGGAGACGGGCGATACCCGGGCCATGCACATCCTGGCAGGCATAGCCGACGACCCTTCTGAGGCCGAGCAGTGGTACTTCCGCGCGGCCGAGGCCGGCAACGCCGACGCGATGTCGAGCCTGGGCAATCTGATGGAGGAAACCGGCCGTCTCCAGGACGCCGAGCGCTGGTATCAGGACGCCCTCCAAGCCGGGGACACCAACGTGATGACGCGGCTGGGCTCGTTGACGGAGAGGATGGGACGGTTCCAGGAGGCCGAGCGCTGGTACCGGCGCGCCCTCAAGGCCGGGGACACCATCGCCTTGTGGTACCTGGGCTGTCTGGCCGAGAAGACCGGCGACTTCCGGGAAGCCGAGCAGTGGTACCGCCAGGGTGCTGAGGCCGGTGAAAGCTACTCCCTGGAGTACTTGGGTCGCTTGCTGGAGAAGGTCGGCCGTTTCCAGGAGGCCGAGCGGTGGTACCGCCGAGGAGCCGAGGCCGGTAACACCGATGCCGGGGAGAGTTTGGACGCTCTGGCGAAGAAGGCCATCGACCGCGAGAAAGCTGCGGAGAAGTACCGCAAGAGGGTCGATACCGGTGGCGACGGCTACGAGTGGTCCCGGGCCTTTTGGGCTGAGCGGGCCGGTCTGCTCGAGGAGGCCGAGCGCTGGTATCTCCTGGGCGCTGAAGAAGGAGATGCTGACGCCATGTGGCACCTGGGCCTCTTGGCGGAGCAAGCCGGTCGCCTGTGGGAAGCCGAGCGCTGGTACCGGCGCTACCTCAAAGCAGGCGGCGACGCCGCCCTGCACTACCTGGGTCGTTTGGCGGAGAGGAGGGGCGACCTCCAGCAAGCTGAGCAGTGGTACCGCCAGGGAGCCGAAGCCGGAAACACCAGAGATATGTACTATCTGGGCGCTTTGGCGGAGAGGAAGGGCAACCTCCAGGAGGCTGAGCAGTGGTACCTCAAGGGAGCCGAAGCTGGAGACACCGATGCCATGTGGAACTTGGGCCAGCTCTTGGAACAGGATGGCCGTTCCCAGGAGGCCGAGCAGTGGCGGCTCCGACGCGAGAGGGCCGAGGACCACGGTGGTTCGGAAGCCGAACCACCGCCCCAACCTGAGAAGGCCACGGGGGGTAGCAAGGGTGGAACCAGCGATCAGGCCCCGGTCACCTTCTGGCAGAAGCTCCGCGATGCGTTCGGCGGGGTCTGAACGCTCTGAAGGGATGTCCTCCGGACGGGCCGCTGGCTCTGGACCTGCGCACGGGAAACTCCTATTCCGCGCCTTCCCGGGCAGGCCCTGAGTGGCCGGGACAGACCATTGCCCCTTTCGGTATTGCCTTGTTTGCCCCTGTTGGAGGAGGAAAGCGTGCACCAGGATAACCTGTTCGAGAGCGTCAAAAATGGGGGTCACTGGTTCAAAAGGCTGAATCACAGGCTTATCGATGAAATCAGGCAAGGGCTAGCCTCCGACATCAACGACGACGACGTCGCTCATGCCCTCCTCTATCTGCTAATCGACGACTTGTTCCTGGATCCGGAGTTTGACGGGCGCCTGAACAACATCGAGACCGGTGCGGTCATCCGATGCCTCACGGTCGTGCTCTGGCGGCTGGGAATCGAGTTTAAGCCACCGTTCCACGACAAGCGCGGCTACCAGTCCTTCTGCATGGACAATAACAACGGGCGCGACACCGACTTGACACTGGTATTCGCACCTGTACGAGAGGCTTTGGAGCGACGTGACCGGCTCCATGGCGGAGGCGGGCTTCGAGGCCTGCGCGGCGAACTGCGCAACCTCATCTTCGCCGCCCAGTACAAGCCGGAGATTGTTTGGCGCGACGTGACGGCAGGAACCATCGAGATTACGAAGAACAAGCAGCATTGCCTGCTGTATGACCGCCCGGTTAGCGCCCAAGGACTCACCTGGGGCGAACTCCTTGATTGGTGGAAGCACCAGGACGGCAACTACGCCCTTCCAGAAGAGTCACTGCGCACAACGCTTCGGAACCGTCTCCTGCGATCCCTGAACAAGAGCGAGCCTGAGCGGCTGATGCTGGATTTCTACTGGCGGCTCTCCCTGAACAAGGGATTCGATACCTCTCCTGCCCTGCTGCCGCAGGTGTACCTCCACTTCGACCCGCTCACCCAACAGCAGAGAATCCAGCGAGCGGAAGGTCAGGTTCTTCCACGTCAGCGCATGGACTTCTTGCTGCTCGCCCCGAGCGGTCGCCGGTACGTTCTGGAACTGGACGGCAAGCATCACTACTCGCGTGATGGAGTGCCAGCGCCGGACCTGTACGCGGAGATGGTGCGTGAAGACCGGCGTATCCGACTCCAAGGCTATGAGGTGTACCGCTTCGGCGGCGCGGAGTTTAGCAACGCCAAGGCGGCGGAAGCCATGCTGGGTGAGTTCTTCAGGGAACTTCTCGGCGGAGTGCAAGGCAAGGAGCACAAAAACTTCGAGGGGCCCTTCTAAAACACGAAAAGCCCCTCGCGCTCCGACTGTTCCGGAGTGCGAGGGGCTTTGTGGTGTGCAGATCAGGTGTGAGCGGCCATGGGAGCTACCAGGGTTGGGCTCTGATGGGGGTGTGAGTAACAACGGAACAGGATCGTGCGCTAAGCGTTCGTCCTATGACCTCAGCCGGGCTTGCGCTCGGTGCCCGGCTTCTCCGGCACCGGTTCCGGCTCGGGGGCCGGCGGGAGGGGATCCAACGGGTCGAACCCGCGGCTGCCGACGCCAGGGCCCTGCTTGGATCTGCGCACGGGGGTCTCCTTCCCTAGGGGTATCCGGTGCGCCCGCCGGGAAGCGGCCTACCCCGCGCCAACGGCGGGCAGGCCCCGGTGGCCGAAAGCGACCCTACCGCTGACGAGAATTTCTTCCGAGATCCTCCTCGACCCCCATCTACCGCTGGCGGCCCCGGTGGTCCTCGTCCTCGGGCAGGGCCTCCTCCTTGACCAACGTGGCTAGCAGCCCCACAGCCGCACCGAGTGCCGCCCCTGCCACCAGCAGAGCTTCGGGCCACGAGGCCTCGGCCGCCAACCGCAGGGCACCTGCCAGGACTGCGCACCCGCCAGCGCCAATCAGGATCACCGTTATCCGAACGGTCATGTCAACCACCTCCACCCGATTACGGAGATCGGTGGTGGCTATGACATGAGACCGGGGCCTGCTCACCGGGCGATCCCTCCCGATCCAAGTAGGCTCAGTTCTCCCGAAGCTACTCACGGGTTACTTTGCCCCTCGCCGTAGCTTCGGGAGAACTGGGGCGGCAACCGCGTGCCCGCCGACGGGCCGCCTCCCTTGGATCGGTGCACAGGGGTCTCCCCTGCGGGCGCCGGGTGCGCCCGCTCGCGTGCGGGGTCTACCCCGCGCTGGCGGAGGGCAGGCTCTGGTGGCCGCCAGGGGCCACGGCCGGATGCGGCCGGGAACTCCCGGACTTCGGGAGTCCGGGAGTCCGGAACTTCTGGTGTGTGGCATCAGTCTTCAGGTGGCGGCGGGTCTGCCTCATCGGAGATCCGCTGCACGGAGAACAGCCCGCAGGTATCGGATCCCATCACTCCGGTCAGAGTGTCGGCGTCTTCGAGTTCACCGCTTAGGCCGACCATCTGGTAACCCGAGTCGTTGTCGATCCAGTAATCGGGATCCAGCAACAGGTGTCCTGCCTGGTAAGTTCCGACAAGAGCGTACGAACCGGAATCAACCCCTGGATTTTCAGGCACAGGATAGAACTTGAATGCCGCTCGGACCTGATCGCGCGCATCGGAGTCATGGGTGATTTCCAAGGTCAGTCCGGTTTCACCCTGGCTGCACTCATAAGTGCCCCGCCATACCCCCGTCAGATCATCGACCACAACGCCAGCAATAGTTCCGGCCTCGGAGACCGGACTAGGTTTTTCCTTGATCAGACCTGCCTCTCCTCCCTGGCCAGGAGAAGGTATGGATGCAGATTCGGCAGGCGGTGAAGGGTTCCTCGGAAAAAAGTAAGAAGCCGCAGCGAATCCTCCTCCTCCGAAGACGAGGGGGAAAAGTGTCAGGCCGAGCACCCAGGTCAAGGTCTGATGCCTGTTTACGAAGCTCTTTTTTTCGTGCTCGTCGCCCATGGGGGCCCTCTCTAGGACTGGAGAGAAAGCTGGAGGCAGCTCGTTGCCTCCTCTCGTACGACGTGGAACGCAAACCAGTCGTTCCAGGCAGCCACACCAGCCCTAAAATGCAGAAAGCCCCGCACCCCGGGGTTCCGGGGTGCGGGGCTTCATGGTGCGGCTGCCAGCCAGGGCGGATCTCAGGAATCGGTACGTGCCCGGGCTGTCGACGGCTTCGGGTTCTGTTCGGCGGCCACCATCGTGGCGGCTGCCAACGCGAGGGTGGCGTGCACCTGGGAGGCCGCGGCCAGAGCGCGAGCCACGTCAGGTTGGTCGGCCGCGTAGCCCTGAGCTTGCAGTGACAGGTTCTCTGCCGCCCGGTGCGCCATGTCGTACTCGTGCCGGTGGCTCATCTTGCTCGCCTCTTCTTCCTTCACCGCTGCGGGACCTTGATCGTGCGGATCCAGTTCGTGCACGCCTGGTCGACCTGTTCCTCGGACAGGTTCTCCAGCAGCACCTCGAAGGCCGTGGCGCGCACCTGCTGGACCCACATCTGTCCGGCCACGGTGCCGGGAAAGCCGGGGTGGATTTGGGAGGCGATGGCCGCGACCAGCTCGTCGCTGGGGTCCGCGAAGAAGTACAGGGCGTACCTGGCCAGGTTCGCGCGGGGGATCGCCTGCGCCTGGGCCGGCCGCAGGAGAATCTGGTACAGCGGTCCGCCGATGTTCTTCCGGATGTAGTGCAGGTCGTCGTGGTGCTCTTCGGCGACCTGGCTCCAGAACTTGCGATACAACGGGCTCTCGGGGTCGGGCAGCATCATCAGGAGACGGATCAGGCGGTCGATGTGGGCGGGGCCGGTCTCGTG
The DNA here is from genome assembly GCF_964273065.1 of Nocardiopsis dassonvillei. Classification (GTDB taxonomy): domain Bacteria; phylum Actinomycetota; class Actinomycetes; order Streptosporangiales; family Streptosporangiaceae; genus Nocardiopsis; species Nocardiopsis dassonvillei_B. The sequence continues at coordinate 50,100 of NZ_OZ186816.1, read as the reverse complement.
GGTCATGGACACCTTCCGGGAGAGGGGCACCGGGCGCGGTCACGGTACAGCCGTGTGACGGCCGGGGTGGGGTGAAGGCCGCATGCGGCCACGGGAAGTCCGAGCAACACTGTGTTGCGAGCCTGCGGCCGCCCCTCCCCTCGGAGGGGCGGCCGCAGCGTGAACGTGGTCAGCGGATCGGGGTCGGAGCGGCCTGGGCGTAGTCCAGGACCACGGCCAGGTCCGCCGGGTCGGCGTCGACCAGGCCGAGCATGTCGGCCATGTACACCCACACCGGTTCCATGCCGGGGGCGGCCTGCCAGTCGGTCTCCGGGAGGCGGCCGTGGACGTAGGCGATGGTGCGCTCGGCGAGGAACTGCAGCTGGCCGGGGGTGCACCAGTGGGTCGCGCGGACCTCGTCGGGGGCGGCCGTCACGGTCCCGGACCAGGTGCGGGCGCGGTAGACCATCCACTCGTGGCCGCCGTGCGGGAGCGCGGGGATGTCGGCTCCGCACCGGTTGGGGAGCCACCGGTGCAGCACCAGGTCCAGGTCGCCGGGGGCGACGGTGAGCCCGTACTCCTCCTCGGTCTCGCGCACCGCGGCGTCCAGGTGGGTGGCGCCGGGGCGGACGTCGTCGACGTGGCCGGCGGGCCCCAGAGCGATCCCGGCCGGGGCGGTGGCGCGGGTGTGCGCGAGCAGCCGCCCCGCCTCGTCGAAGATCAGCACCGCAGTGCTCTTGCCGTCGCAGATCCAGGTCATCGTGTCTCTCTCCTTCGAGGGGGTGGGGGTGATCAGGCGTGCAGGGAGGGCGGGGTGGCCGCCAGGCGCTCGATCGCGGCCAGGTCCTCGTTGGGCAGATCGACGTGCCCCAGCTCGAAGAACCACTGGCACCACACCGGTTCCAGACCGGGCCGGGCCGCGAACTCCTTCGCGCTGATGAGTCCGGCGGCGTGGTCGGCGGTCCGCTCGGCGAGGTGCTGGAGCTCGCCCAGGTCCCACCACCCGACCCGGGCGACCTCACGCTGGGAAGGGGCGAGGTCGCCGGTGACGGTGGCGGTGAAGATCCGCCAGGTGTGGCCGGTCGACCCGGCCCGGCGGCACCGGCCGGGGTGGCGGCCGCCGACCGCGTGCGGGGTGAGGCCGGTGACCTTCAGCCCGACCTCCTCGAACACCTCCTCCCTGGCCGCCGACTCGTAGTCGGCGTGCTCGTCCAGGGCGTGGCCGGCCACCGGAGCGATTCCGGCGGGGAGGGTGCCGCGCTCGATCATCAGCAGCTCGGTGCGGTCGGGCGACCAGATGAGGACGCCGACGCTGGTTCCGCAGCACTTCTTGCTCGACATACTGGGGGTGCTCCTTCGCAGTGGGAGTGCATGCAGCGGCCCGCCCCTGGTCCTTGGCCGAATCGGGGGCGGGCCGCGTGCTTTTTCGTCACACGCACTTCGCGTGACGGCGGACCGGGCGGTCCCCCCGCCGGCCCCGCGGTGTGCGCGGGGCGGGCAGAGACACCGCCCGGGTCAGGGCTGGCGGATGGGCATGACGATGTGGGTGTAGCCGGTCTCCTCGTCGTCGTCGGTGCGCACCAGCAGCGGCCGGTCCACCGGGCCCAGGGACAGGCGCATCCGCTCCCGGCGGGGGGCGGTCAGCGCGAGCAGCAGGTAGTCCGGGCGCACCGCGAGGCGGATCTCGTCCTGGTCGGTGTCGACCTCGGCGGTCACCTCCTCCGAGGCGGCGCTCTCGTCGTCGGCTCCGGCGCTGACCACCAGGCCGCCGGGGGTGATGGTGATCCGCACGGCCGTGCCGCGCGCGGCGAACAGCTGCACGCGGCGAATGGCGTCGACCAGGTCGGCGGTGGCCACGGTGATCTCGGTGTCCACCTCGGGTAGGAACTGCTTGGCGCGGTCCCAGCCGACGGTCTCCGATCCGATGAGGCGGGTGCACAGCCGCAGCCCGTCCCCGTACAGGGCCAGCACGTCCGCGGTGCCCTCCCCCGTGGCCAGGCCGATGCCGAGCCCCTCGCCGGCCTTGGCCATGGCCTTGGCCGCCTGGGCGAGCACGGTCGCGGGCACCAGCGCCTTGTGCTCCTGGTCGTCGTTGGCCAGGGCGGGTGTCCAGGGGGCGGTGGCCAGAGCGAACCGGTACCGGTCGGTGGCGGTGGCCATGAGCCCGGTCTCGGCCAGGGTCAGCTCGATCCCGCACATGCCCGGGTAGGAGGAGTCGGTGTCGGCGGCGTCGACGACCTGGCGGGTGGCCTCGGCCAGGTCGGCCGCGGCCATGGTGCCGATCGCCTCGGGCCAGGCCGCCAGGGTGGGGAAGTCCTCGGCAGGCAGGGTGCGGATGCTCGCGTTGGTGGCTCCGCAGGACACCGTCACCCGGTCGCCGCTGAGGGACAGGGTGACCATCAGGGTGCGCGGCAGGGTGGCCAGCAGCGACGCGAACAACCTGGCGGGCAGGACGACCTGGGCGTCGCCGTCGGCGTCGATGTCCAGGTCCACGCGGGCCCAGGTGTCGTAGTCACCGGTCGTGGCCACGGTGCCGTCGGGGGTGATGGCCAGGTGGACACCGGCCAGTACCGGGACGGTGCAGATGGTCGGGGTGTGGGTGGCCACCCAGCCGATCCGGTCGGCCAGGTGGCCGACGGACGCGGTCAGGGTGGTGGCGCGGGTCGCGGTGGCAGTGGCCATACTGGAAGCGCTCCTTCGTCATAGGGGGAGTGATCGGCCCGCCCGGGTTCTTGGTGGTTCTGGGGCGGGCCGTCTTGTGTTCGTGGGCCGTGCGGTCCCCCCGGCCACCCCGCCGCGGTGTGGGGCGGGGTGGTCAGGGCCAGCGCACGGGTCAGGCGGACAGGCGGTCGTCGGCGGCGTCCTCCAGGGCGGCCTCGGCTTCGGGGGTTGAGGAACAAGCGACCAGGATCCGGCGCTAAGCCTCCCGGCCTGGTTGGCTGGTCGCTGACGGTCACCCCCTTGACGCGACCGGAGGGTCACGTTGCTGTTGCCAGGCGTTCGGGAGCACCGCGCCGTTTGCGGCTGGTGACACGTTCGTTAACGGCACCCCGAAGCGGGGCACGCTGTGCGGCGCCAGCGTTCGCCGGGGCGGTGGTTTTCACCTGGGCTGCTCGACGGCCCTGTACGGGGTGCCATAGCCTCGGGGCGTTTTCCCCCGGCCGATGAGGCCCCGCCGCCGCGGTCTGCGGGCGGCCGGGCTGTTCGTGACGCGAATGAGGATCACCGTGACGCCACCCCCCACGCCCGCACCCGCCCTTGTCCCGGCTCCCCGTCGCCGAGGGGCCGGGCGCGTCCTGCTCGTCGGAGGCGGGGCTGCGGCGCTGGCGTTGTCCGTGATGGTCGGGTGGGCCCTGGGCCGCGACTTCTCCGAGTCCGCAGCGCCAGCGGTCCAGGGGGTGCAGGCCTCCCCGACGCCGGGGCAGGAGTCCCCGACAGAGCAGGTTTTCGGGGAGGTCGCCGGCGGGTTCGTCGTGCACGAGGGCCGCCACCGGGTCGCCGACCGCTATCCGGCCGGGTTCCCCAACACCCCGGAGGGTGCGGTGTCGGCGGCGGTCCACGAGATCCGGGCGCTGGCCACCCTGGATACCGAGGACCTGGTGGAGGCGGGCAGCGTCTACTACGGGTACGACGTCACCCCCGACGTCATCGAGGAGAAGCTGTTCCCTGACCGTGCCCTGGGGATCGAGTTGTCGATGCCCCCAGGCGCGGTCTTCGCCCCGGAGGGCTTCCCCGCCCCGGGAGCGTCCTACCAGGTCGTGCCGGTCGGCGTGCATTGGGAGGAACTGGAGGAGGGTCTGGTGCGGGTCATAGTGCTGTCCGAGGACGAGATCAGCGACGGCCGCGGGCTGGAGTTCTCCCGCACTTACGTCCACGGGCGCCACATGCGGTGGGAGCCTGAGGTCCGCGGCGGCGACTGGATCGTGGTCGAGGTCGGCGACCCCATCTACGCGGACGACTATGGCCCCGATCCGGCGGCCCTCACCCTGGACGACGACCGGTGGACGCCGCTCATCGCGGGCGGAACGTCGTACTGACCGGCGCCTCGCGAAAGGTCTGCGTGTACTGGTCCGGCGGACGCCCCTCGGGCGGGGGCGCCGGGTACCGGCCCGGCGAGGGCGTGCTCTTGTCACAGGGCACCCTCGATGCGGCCTCTCTCGCCGTGGCCGATGCGCGGCGCGGTACGCGCTGTCCTGCGTGGCCTTGGGCCGGTCGGGCCCGATCAGCTGGACAGGGTGGTCAGTGCGGTCAGGGCGGTGGTGCCGCCCGAGCCGGTGCCGCCGACGACGATGCCGTGGCGGGGGCGCCGGTGGTGGCGGCGCCCAGCCGCACCCGCAGCGGCTCGGTGGCAGTGGTGGTGTTCACGGTGTTCTCCTCACGGTGGGTGATGCCGCCCCGGGGCCGGGGCGGGTTGTCTCGGTGTCTCGGCCGGGGCCGGAGCCCGGGGTTTTCGGGGTCTGGCGGGGGTTTGTCTCGCGCGAGAATCGGGTGATTGTTCACGTTCAGGTACAAAGCGGGTGAGACATCCGGAGTGGATGTCTCACCCGCCACGTGGTGACCGGGCGTGACCTTTAGGCGGCCAGCTGCCAGCCGCCGCGGTTGGGCAGCGCCTCGATGACCCCGGCCTCGGCCAGGTCGTCCAGGGCGCGCGAGACGGTGGCCCGGGAGCACTCCTCGGCCTCCCGGACGCGCTTTTCGATCTCGCCGCGGCGCAGCGCCCCGCACTCGATGAGCAGCTCCAGGACCCGCTTGGCCGCCCCCGACCACCTGGCGAGCAGCCGCTCGTGCGGGTCACGGCCCGCCTCGGCGAGGATGCCCAAACCGAGGTCGCGGTCGGTGAGCAGCGCCGGGTCGATCGAGGTCGGCAGGTTGTCCAGCGACGGGTTGACGAAGTTCGCCAGCGCCACCTGCGGTGCGGTCGCCTCCCGGGCGCCCGGGGTGCGCCCCGTCTCGTAGGCGGCCAGGCGCTCCTCGGCGTCGGCGACCTGCTGGGCGGCGATCTCGTGGCGGCGCCGGTACAGGCCCCCCGATCCGGCGTCCAGGGCGCCGGCCGCGAGCGCATCCAGCTCCTGGGGCGCGCCTTCGAGTGCGGCGTCCATGAGGGCGGCGGTGACCTCGTTCGGCGCCCACGCAGCCCGGAACGCCACATCCCGTCCCTCGGCGGTGAGGCCGACGCCGGTGATCTTGGGCAGCGCGGAGGGGTCCAGGGTGATGTCGGCGATCATCGACGCCTGGTTCCGGCTCACCCGCAGCGCGACGGTGTTGCCGGCGGTGACGTTGGCGCGCACCGCGTCGGACCCGCCGAAGGAGTCCAGGCCGTAGATCTGGGAGGCCAGGACCAGGGCGACCCCGGCCGCGCGGCCCTCGCGGGCGATGCGCCCCCACCGGTAGGCGTTGTCGGCGTTGATGACGGCGTGGCACTCGTCCACGATCACCAGCACCCCGGGCCGGGCGAAGCTCGGCGTGAACCCGCTGGTCTTCAACCGCGCCGAGTTCTCCAGGCCGCGCGCCTCCACCAGTTCCACCAGACCGGACAGCAGCCGGTCCCACGTGGCAGGGTCGTTGGGGACCGCCCAGTGCGCCCGGTCGAAGATCCGCGGGCTCGATCCGCCGTTCTTGGGGTCCAGGTAGAACACCACGGTGTTCTTGGTCTCCCACGCGCCCAGGGCGAGGTTGTCGATCAACCCGCTCTTGCCGCTGCCGGTGCTGCCCGCGACGAACCCGCTCCACATGGAGTCGGCGGTGTAGAGGCGGTAGCGGGCCTGGCCGTCGCCGTCGGCGTAGGGGCCGAGCCGGATGTGCACCTCCCCGTCGTCGCTGATGTCCAGGCGGCCGGCCTCCAGCGGCACCTTCTTGCTGAGTAGACCGACGGTGACGATCTTGATGTCCAGGATCGAGGAGTCGGGCTTGGGGTGCTCCTCGGTGGGCTCGGTGTGCTCGATGAGGATGTCGGCCTCGGACACGCCCAGGCCGGTGGCGATGTAGCCGATCGCGGCCCGCACGGAGGTGATGGTCTGGCGGGCGCGCACCAGGTGCAGCCGGCCGCGCACCCCGTAGGGCTGCTCGGTCAGGTCGGTGAGCTTGGTGCCGGGCAGCGGCCCCTGGGAGGAGGCCACGGTGGTGCGCCACTGGCGGGCGATCGGGTGCTCCCCCGGCGGCGGGGGCGGCGCCAGCTCCTCCTCCGCCACGGCCAGGACCCGGGGGACGCGGTGGTGCGCCCAGAACCGGCTCCCCAGCGCGAGCAGGGCCAGCAGGCCGACCAGGCCCGCCCACCACCAGGCCGTGAGGGTGGCCGGGGAGATGAGGATGACCGCGACCAGCCACAGGCCGGCCGCCCAGGAGCACACGCGGGCGTGGGCGGGGTCGATCTCGGCCCACTCCGAGGCGAGCTTCGTCGCCTTCCACCGGCGGGCCTTGACGGTGGACAGCACCCGCAAAGCGGCCCACGCGCCGGCGCCCGTGGCGAGCGCGAGCATCAGGCCGTGGGTGGCCGAGACCTCCGCGGCGCGGGCGGCGACCACACCGGCCGCTAGGACCACGCCGCCGACCTTCCACGGGTAGAACTGGGCGGCCATGTGCCGCCGGAGCGAACCCTCGCCGGGGCGGAACGCCAGCCGCCATCCGGCGGCGATGATCGCGCCCACGCCCTCGTGTCGGAGGGTGCGGGTCTCGGGCTGCTTGACGGGGTGCCCGAGGGCGGCCAGCACCTCGGGCGGCAGGGAGGCCGACCCCGGGACCGGGCCCGCCGGGGCGGGCGCCGGGGGGTTCTTCTTCGACTTGCGGGCCACGACGGCTCCTTCCAATCGGTGACTGTGCGTGTCCGCACCCGGGGCGGGAGCGGGTTGTCTCGATGTCTCACCCCGCCGGGGAACACCCCCGCAGGGGTGTCTCAGCCGGGGTTTGTCTCACAGAAAATCGGGAGATAGTTCGCGTTCGGGGACAAGCGTGATGAGACAACGGCGCGGGACGTCTCACCGCTGTCTCATCACGTTCAGTCACCGAAAACAGGCGAAGAGGGGGCCGCCCCCGCGTGCGGGGACGGCCCGGGAACGGCGCCGGGGTCAGCGGCCGCCGAGCTGGTAGCCCTTGTCGGCGGCCTGGCCGCGGCTGGCCTCGTAGGCCTCCTGCACGGCCCGGTTGACCTCTTCGAGCTTGGCGCGGGCCCGGATGGCCTGGGTGGTGTAGGCGACGCCCAGGTCCCGCAGCGTCGCCAGCTCCGAGGTGACCTCGGTGCCCATGTCCGCGGCGCGCATCTGCGCCTCGACGATCTCCAGCATGTCGTTGCACTGCTTGACCAGGGACCCGACACCGGTGATGGTCTGGGCGTGGGCGTCCAGGCCCGAGGCGTCGGAGTAGCGCAGCGTCGAGCTGGCGTTGGAGGCGGCGACGGTGTTCCCCGCGCCGATCTGCTGAGCGCTCATGGTGGTGGTGTTCCTTCCGGATAGGTGAGCGGGGCCGGCCCCGTGTCGGGTCCGGCCCCCGGGAATCGGTACTGGTCAGGGTGTGTGGGCGGCGCCGCGGGTGGCGCGCTCGTGGGCGATGAGCGCGGTGATCGCGCCGTCGACCTCCTCCGAGCTCATCTGGCCGATGGCCTCGGTGTCGGGGGCGTAGCCCGCGTTGGCGAGCATGGTCATCAGGACCATGCGCCGGTGCGGCAGCGGCGGCCGCACCGTCTCCTCATCGGGGTTGAGCAGCACGACATCCGAGCCCGGGGCGGTGCTCTCCTCGGTGACCGTGGACGACGTGGTCGTCGTCGTGGTCGTGGTGCGGGCGGTGCGCCGGGCGGCCCCGGGGACGCCGGAGCCGCCGGCGGCGGCCCCGGGCGGCGGGGCGTCGGGGGTGAAGGTGGTGTCCTCGTCGACGATCTCGGCGTCGATCACGTCCTCGGGCATCGGGTCCTCGGTGCGCCACCCCCACCGGGCCGTGAACCCCTGGCGCTGCTCCCGTCGTGCCTGACGTGCGGCTTTGCGCTCGGGCCGGGTGGCGCGCCGGTTGGCCCGCCAGGTGTCCAGGTCCTCGCAGGCGTCCAGCCAGCAGTGGCGGGCCACCATCTTCAGCCCGCCCCGCAGGTCCGGGTCGGCGGCCAGGCGCCGCTGCTCGCGGGCGGCCTTCTCCCGCAGCTTCGCCATCCGGTAGGCGTGGCTGGGCGGGGTCTTGCCGGTCGCCAGGGACCCGAAGTCCAGCGCGACATTCTTGATCCAGAAGGCGGCGACCGCCGCCAGGATGAGCATTTCCACTGGTCACCACCCCAGCAGCGGGCCGAAGATGTTGGTGCCCGCGGCCGCGAGGTTGGAGACGACGCCGCCGCCGACCCCGCCCACGGACCCGCCGGCGGCCAGCAGCACGACCGGCAGGCAGATCGCCGCCCACTGGCCGTGCTCGTCCAGCTTGCGGTCGCGCCAGACGTCGATGGCGACCATGACCAGGAAGAACACCGCGATGGCGGCCAGGACCGCGCCGACGGAGATGGGCTCGGGGAACAGGCCCAGGACGAACCCGAGCACCCAGGTGATGAGGTTGGTGGCCCAGCCCCCGAGGAAGCTGAAGGCGAACAGCGCCCCGCCGAAGACGGCGAAGAACCCGCTGATCAGCCAGTGCGCCTTCTTGCGCAGGAACCAGAACAGGGCCAGGCACAGAATCGCGCCGATGGTGAACATGGAAAAACTCCTCTCAAGGTTCGTGGTTTGTGCAGGTCAGAGCATGAACGCGGCCGACCCGGCCACCAGGGCCAGGACCGCCCAGGCGGTGGCGTGGCGGGCCGGGGACCGCAGCACCCAGATCAGGACGTGCAGGGCGGTGATGACCGCGATCGCCGGGGCGGCGTAGCCGCGGGCGGCGGCCCGCCACAGGCCCTGTTCGGGCAGGTGGGAGCCGTCCATGACGAACTCCCACTCCTCCTTGAGGGAGGGCTGGCGCTCGCGCCACACGTCCGGCGGGCGGAACGTCACGCCCAGCCAGGTGATGGCGCGGGCGGCGTCGGCCGCGCTGCGGCTCTCGGTCACGGCGACCAACGCCGTCTCCTTCGTCGTTTCGGGTGGGGTGTCGGGGACATCGGTGCTGGTGGCGGCCTCCTTGGAGGCCTCCTTCGGGGACGGCGGGGCCGTGGGCTTGGCACCCTGGCCCCGCTCCGGAGCAGGCGCCGGCGCCGCCGGGGCGGGGTCGGCGGGCTGCTCGGTGCGGGGCGCGGGGGCGGCCGGGGCCTTGGGCTTCGCCGTGGGCGGGGCCTGGGGGTTCAGGACCGCGGCCGCCAGCGCCTCGGGCAGCCCGGCCGGGGCCGCCGGGACGGCCTGCTCGGGCGCCGGGGCGGGCTCGGGGCGGGACGCGGCCGGCTGTCCCCAGGGCGGGGTGGGTGCGTCCTCGGGACGGCGGCCGCGTCCGGGAGCGCGGCCGGTGGTGGTGTTCGGCGGGACCATCGGCCCCTCCCATCTGTGCGTGTGTGTGCAGGTCAAGCCGCCGCAGCGGCGGCGCATCCGGTGCCCGGCGGGCAGGTGCGCCCCAGCGACGTGGGCAGGCAGTACTCGTGGACCAGGCCGCAGGAAGCGCAGGTGTGCCGGGCCAGCAAGGCGCGAGCCAGCGCCTTCTCGCGGGCCGGGGTCATCGGCCGCACCGGCCGGGCCAGGTCGACCCGGTACAGCCAGGCGATTCGGACCCCGCCCCGGGACCCGCCCGCCCGGGAGCGCCACATCAGCTGGGCGACCGGGTCCTGTCCGCCGGGGCGCAGCCCCAGCAAGCGGAGCTGGGATTTGGTGGCCAGGCCCTCGGGGGCCAGGTGGCGGGGGTAGGTCGGGATCCCGTAGCGCTCGCCCTCGGGGTCGTAGTACTTGCTGGTCAACGGCACTCCCTCCGGGTGTGGGGCGGGCCGCCGCCCGTGATGGGAGGCGGCCCGGCCGCGGGGTGCGCACCACCCGGGGGCGGGGCGCGGGATCGGTGGAATCGGTGGTGAATCGGCTCCTCCTCTTGCAGGTCGGGGGCGGACAGGGGGTGGTGGCGGGCGTCTGCGGCCTCCGACTCGCCCGGGAGCTGCTCTCGGTGGCATCGGCGGTCTCGCGCGCCCGACCTCGGAGTGGTGGACAGAGCCACCCGGCAGGACGGGCCGGGTGGCTCTGCTCACCCGCCGAAGGCGGGGAGGCGCCCCGGAGGGCGCGATCGGTGCGGGGAGGGGGCACCCGCAGGTCAGTGCGGGTGCCCCCTCATCGGGGCGGGCGGGTCAGCCCTGCCCGCCCAGGGCGGACACGTCGTGCCCGGCCTGGGCCAGGTCCGACCGCCACCGGCGGATGGTGCGCGGGTCCACCGACAGCACTCGGGCGGCGCCCTTGACCGTGGCCTCCGGGCCCGCCTGGGTGACGTAGGCCAGCAGCCGCTCGGGGCCGCTGAGCACCTGCGCCCCCTGGGGGGCGCGGGGGGAGGCGGCCGGGGAGGCGCCGGGAGGCGTCCGCAGGTCAGCGGGGGAGGCGCCCCGCGCGGGGCTGGGCGTCTGCGGGAACCCGAACCCCGCCACCGGAGCACCGGCGGGCGGGAGGCCGTCCAGCCCCGAGGGGTCGTCCGGGACCCGGGTGCCGGCACCGATCTCCGTCGCGGTGTAGACGGGCTCGGCCAGGCGGATGCGGTGCGCCAACTCGGCACGGCGCACGTAGATCCGGGCGGTGGCCTCGTCCGTGGCCATCTGCATCTCCGCGTCGCGGTCGATCTCGGCCAGGCGGAGCTTCTGCTCGGCCTTGGCCTTGGCCTCCTCCAGGGCGACCTGCTTGTCGGCCTTGGCCGCGACGTAGGCGGCCTGGCGCTCCAGGTCGGCCAGCTCGGCCTCCTCGTCCTCGGACAGGGCCGTGGACAGGCGCTGGGCCTTGCGGTCGGCTTCGGCGCGCGCGGCCTCCTGCCGCTCCGCCTCCCGGGCGGCGGCCTCGGCCACAGCGGCGTCCCCGGCGGCCTTCGCCGACAGGGCCAGGTGCCACAGGGCCTTGGAGATGAGCGGGACGGCGGCCATCAGCGACAGCGCCGGAGAGATCGACCAGGAGTGGATCGCGATCGCCGCGGCCGCCACGGCCGCGATGAGCCAGGAGGCGACCTGGGCGGGCCGGGCGATGGCCGGCGCCACCCACGCGATCGCCACCGCCGCGACCAGCGCGACGTCCAGGGCGATCCCGGCCGCGACAGCGATCGGCGTCGGGGCGGGGATCATGTCCGCCACCGACCAGGCCGTCCACGCCAGGGACAGCACGGACGGGATCGTCGCGGCGATGAGCAGGGGCCGCGTGCGCGGCCCCGACGGGGTCGTGGTGTTCATCGGTCAGCCCTCCTCGGGGCGCGTCGGAAGAAACGGAGTCGGAGACGGAGTCGGGGGGTGGGGAGCGGCCGGTCGGTGTAGGCCATCGGCCCGGACAGGGCCAGCAGCACACCGGTCGCACCGCAGGTCAGCGCGAGCCCGGCCAGGGCCAGGACGGTTCCGATCACCGCAACCACCCCCGGAAGCGGGCCGCGAACCCGCCGAGCATCCGCCGGGTCGCGCACGCCAAGCCCTTGCGGCAGGCGGAGCAGTTCTGCAGGTGGAATTCGAGGTCGGTCATCAGCGCACCGCCCCGCAGTGGCACACATAGGCGGCCCGCAGGACGTCCCATTCCATGGCGGACCCGCAGTGCATCGGAGGCTGCAACGTCGGGGCCCAGGTCAGGAAGGTCAGCACCGGTCCACCCCCGCCCCTCCGTCGAGGGCGTCCTCGGTCTCGTCGTCGACCAGAACCAGGGCGGCGGCCAGGGTGACCAGCACGGCGGCCTCGAAGGACAGGGTCCCGAGCGCGATGAGCATCAGCGCCAGGCCCAGCAGGGCCATCGGGTCGCGCGTCATGCCGCGGCCCCCTCTCCGCAGGCCGGGCCGGCCAGCGCCAGCGGGGCGGACCCGTCCAGGACGTGGTGCACAGCCATCACCAGCAGGCGGCCGGGCAGGTCCCCCAGCAGCTCCCGGTAGGAGGCGACCAGGTGCTGGATCTGCAGGCGCTCGGGCAGGGTGGCGTGGGCCTCGACCCGGTGGGCGGCCTGCTCCAGCTCCGCCACCACGGCGGAGTCGGACCAGATCTCCCAGTCGCACCCCTGGCAGCCGCGCATCACCGGGGCGGCGACCGGGCCGAAGGTAGGCTTGTTCTTGCGCATTCGTTGCTCCTGTTCACGGGATGGATGTGCGGAGCCCGCCCGGGGTGCAGACCCGGGCGGGCTCGTTTCATGAGGTCAGGTGGTGTGCGGCTGCTACTTGCGGTTGCCGTCCTTCTTGGTGTCGGGCAGCTTGGTGCCCCGGGTGACCTTGCCGTTGACGATCGTGGCGCCCTTGCCGACGGCGACGTTGGTGAAGGAGTTGTTGCCGCCCAGGTTCACGATCCCGGGCGTGCTGGTGTTCTCCTCGCGGCGACCCATTCGATGCTCCTCATCAGGGGTTTTACGGTGGTGGACCCTGGTGGTCCCCGGACCCCACCGGCCGCGGCGGGCCGGTGGGGGCGGGCGCCCCAGGGGTGAGGTTCAGCGGGCGGTGCGGGCGGCCGCCGCGGGGACGACGACCGCGAGCACCAGGACCAGCACGGCCACCAGGACCACGGCCTGGTGCTCCTCGCTCACGCCGCCTCCGCCGCCTCCGCTTCCGCCGCGGCCTGGGCGCGGGCGGCGGCCTCGATCTCGTCCAGCTCGGCGTCGGTGAACCCGTACCGGGCGGCGATCTGATCCCTGGCGCGCTCCGGGGTGCCGTAGGGGTCGACGGCCTGACCGTCGACCAGCCACCGAGGGCGGCCGTAGCCGACGTCGCAGACGACCTCGGGGTCGAAGTACGTCAGCGGCATGGCGGCGATGGCGGCCGCCACCGTGGCCTGGTGCGCCGACTGCGGGTGGCTGGGGCGCTCGTCGGCGTCATCGAGCGCGTCCGCCGCGACCCGCCGCCGGCGCGCCGCCAGCACGCTCTCGGCCCGCTCGTGCGCGGTCAGCTCCCGGGACAGCTGCCCGGCGTGCTCGCGCCACGTCTCCAGCTCGGCGACCTGCCGCTCCAGCTCGTCGACCTGCTGCCCCAGGGAGATGGAATGGCCGCGGTTCTCCTGGCACCGTTCCTGGTCCTGGGCGTCGGCGGCCCGCACCCGCTCGCGCAGGTGCCCCAGCTCGACCTCGGCGAGGATCGCGTTGTGGCGCAGGTCCGCGCGCTCCCGGGTGACCTCCTCCAGCTCCGTCTCCCGGTGGTCCAGCAGGGCGTGGGCCTGGGCCAGCTCCTGCTGGCACTGGCGGTGGGTGAACCTCATGCGGCGGCTCCTTCGGTGGTGGTGTTGCTCGGCAGGGGGACGATGTCGGCGTCGGGTCCGGTGGACCAGGCGGCCACGTGGGTGCGGATCAGGCCGGCGGCCTGCTCGACACCGGCGCGGATCCCGCCCGGGCGGGCGGCATCGGCCAGGTCAACGGCGGCCAGGGCCTCAACCAGCGGGGACAGCACCGGCTCTGCGGTGGGGGCGGCCATCAGAACGGCGCCCCGGTCGTGCGCTCCAGCTCGGCGCGCTCCAGGCGCTCGCGCTCGGCCGCCAGGGCCTCGATCTGGGCGGTGATCAGCGCGGCCGCGTCCACGGCGCCCGTCACCAGGAGCAGGCCCTCCCGCAGCGGCTGAACCCGGTAGCCCACCGCCACCAGCGCGGGGGAGGGGGAACCGACGTCGCGGGAGTAGGAGACCAGCACCCCGCCGGAGGTCGCGCGGACCTCGTAGATGCGCAGGTCACCGCTGTACATCTCCGCGATGGTGCGGATCTCGTCGATGTGGTCGGCCGTGGGCATCGGCCGGACCGGGACGGTGGGGCGCTCGGAGGCGGGCCACAGGACCTCGCGGTCGGTGTAGGTGGAATCGGACATGGCTGTCCCCTCTCATTGGGTGTGTCGGGTGTGGGTGTGCTGGTCAGGCGGCCAGCGCCAGGCGGCGGGCCTGGCGGGCCCGGTGCACCGCGCGGCGGCGGGTGCGGGGGTGGGAGAGCAGCAGCTGCTGCACCGTGCGGCGGGCGGCCTGGTGGACCGCGTCGATCCGGGAGGCCCACTTGCGGTAGACCTGCTCGGCGGTGTCGACCTCGTCGGTCAGGTCGACCAGGTCGGCGTGGACCGTGGCGGCCTGGTCGGCGCGGGCGGCGAGCTCGTCGTCCTCGCCCTGGTCGTGGGGGTGGTGCGGGGAGATCCGGTTCGGGCTGTCCGGGGCGGTGTCCTCGGAGTAGACCGTGATCTCCGGGTCGTAGGTGGCGTTCGGGTTGATCTGGGTCGGGGTCTCGGCCGGGGCGCCAGCGTCCCCCCAGACCTCAGCGATCCGCTCGTCCCGGCCCGCGGTGAGCATCAGCTCGTAAGCGGAGCGGCCGCCCGCGGCCTCGATCGCGTGGGCGATCCGCCAATCCTCTGCGGTGGTGCCGCCCTGGGTCGCGACCCGAAGGATCTCGGTGTGAGTCGCGCCGGTGGCCTCCGCGACCTTTGCAATGATGGACATGGCGGGCCGCCTTCCCAGTTGGTTCGCCGGTAGAGGGCCCCGACGCGGCGGTTTTCCAGGCCGAGCCGCGTCGGGGTCTCGTCGTTCCAGACCCTTGATTAGTTCCGGAACTATTTGAGAGTATGCACACCCCGAGTGGACCTGTCAATAGTTCCGGAACTAAGATGGCCATGAGAGAGTTCAGAGACCGTGGAGAGGAGGTGCCAACCTTGGTGAACCGCTACGAAGAGGTGGCCCAAGACCTGCGAGAAGCGATCAACCGTGGTGACTACAAACCCGGTGAGACCATCCCTCACCAGCGCAAACTTGCGGAACAGTACGGCGTGTCCCTCTACACCGTGAGGGAAGCCGTAAGCCTGCTCCAGAGCGAAGGGCTGATTACCCCGATCCGACGCAAGGGCACCGTGGTACGTGATCGAACCACTGTGCGGATCCCCCTGACCCGGTACAGCAAGGTGCTGGCTCCAGGCGGTGCGAAAGGGCCGTGGGAGCAGGCATGCGCTGATCAAGGCGTCAGCGGACACGCAGAGGTCGTCTCGGTGGAGCGCATCGCCGCAGAGGAGTCCATCGCAGAAGCACTTGATGTCGCCCCGGGAACACCCGTGGTGTACCGACAGCGCCACATGTGGGCGGGGCCCCAGGTCGCACAGATCCAAAAGGCATGGATGCCGCTCGCCCTGGTAGATGGAACCCCTCTTGCAGAAGAAGCCAAGGTCGAAGGCGGTGTCTACGGAGCACTGATCGCCTTGGGGCATTCGCCCACAGCAACCACGGAGACCGTCACTGCTCAGCAGCCAACGCCAGAGGACATTGAGGTCATGAAGCTCGCACCATCCACACCAGTGCTGGTCATCGAGCGCATCACCTACGGCGAAGACGGCAGGGTGCTGGAAGTTCTGCGCTCCATCGGTGATGCCGACCGCGTACAAGCGGTCTACGACCGGCTGCCGCTGAACAGAGGGTGAGGGGGTCATACCTGTGAGCTTGGCTTGCGCTCTTTTTCTGCGCGAGAGGCAGTTGGGGGACACAGGCGTGCCCCCCAGCTGCCACCTAGACACCAACAGTCCAGGCTGAGGAGTGTGAAGGCATGACTACCTCGATGGCCCCGTGGGCGCGGCGGATTCGACGTGAGCGTGATCTCCGGAACTGGACCCAGCGCGAATGCGTGCGTCGGCTGCGGTACGAGACCATCCAAGAACTGCCCGACGAAGCCACGATGATCAACCAGTGGAAGAGGTGGGAATCCGGGCGTGTCATGCCCAGTCCGGAGTACCAGCGGATGATCGCGTCCCTATTCGGAACCGTCAGCGGCGCTATGTTCGCTGTCCCCCGCAGTCCGCGCGAGATCATGGCCGCGGCCGCCCCGGACGCCGACACACCCAACTTGATCGCACGTCTGCGCAGGTCGTCGGTGGATACTGCGACGTTGGACGCCCTCAGGCTCACCGTGGACAGGCTGTGCTCGGACTACCCGCTAGTCGACGCACACCAGCTCCTGACCGAGGGCCGGGCCTGGCTCGCACGACTCGCGGACATGCTCGACATGGGGGTCAGCCTTTCCCAGCACCGGGAGATCCTCTCCATGGCTGGGATGCTCGCTCTTCTCGTCGGTTGTCTGGAGCAGGACATCGGGCTCAGCACGACGGCAGAAAGCACGCGCCGGTCCGCGCTGACCCTGGGTTCTGAAGCCGATGACCTCAGCGTTGTGGGGTGGGCACATGAGATGAGCTGCTGGTTCGCTCTCACCCGAGGCGACTATCGGAGCGTCTTGGCCGCTGCCGAAGCAGGCATCCACGCCGCTGGCGACCGATCCGTCACGGTGCAGCTCTATGCCCAGCAAGCCAAAGCCTGGGCCCGGATCGGGGACCGGCGACGAGTAGAGGTTGCCCTAGACAAAGGCCGCCAGCTCCTCGAATCACTGCCCTACCCGGACGACCCGAGCCACCACTTCCAAGTAGATCCGGCGAAGTTTGACTTCTACGCCATGGACACCGCCCGTTTGGTAGGAGATGACCGAATGGCTGGCGCGCTCGCGGATGAGGTGCTCAACAGCTCCACAGACTGGAGCGGCCGCATGGTCGCACCCATGCGGGCGGCCGAAGCTCTGGTCACCAAGGGCGTGATCTCGGCTCGCAGTGGTGATCTGGAAGCAGCGGTCGACTACGGCCGACGTGCCCTGGACAGCGATCGTCAGTCGGTGCCATCCCTGGTGATGGTCAGCCGAGAACTCGGCCAGATCGTCGCTGAGCGGTACAAGGACGAACAGGAAGCGGAGGACTACATCGAAGAACTACGGTCCCTCGCGGACCGTGCGGCCTAGCAGCAAGACCAAAGCCCGGACAGTTCGCCCGTCCGGGCTCTTTTCAGGCCTCACATGTGACTGAAGCGGCCTCTGAGCGTCACAAGCTCTAAGGTCAAGGGCATCAACCAAGTAAAAAGGCGGGGCCCCGGTTGCCCCCGGTTCCCCGCCTCCGCAGATGAGACTGGCCGATGCTGCGACCAGGAAACTCCCACCGAAACGCTATGCGCTCATCGTACCCAATGGGTTCGGTGGGCATGCGGGAGCATCCTCCGTCGCGGTGTCGCCTAGGAGGCGATCAACAACCGTGAACGACCCGAAACGCCAGTACAGCACCATCTTGATGCGTGCGCCCTTCAGCGGTGACGGCCACACCATCGTGGCGAACCGCATGGTGCGTGACCGGCGGCTGAGCTTCAAGGCCCGCGGCATCCTGACCTACCTCGGCTCCCACGTCGAGGGATGGGAGACCAGCGAGGAGCGCCTGGCCGAAGAAAGCACCGACAAGCTGCACGCTGTCCGCTCAGGCCTGGCCGAACTCGAAGAGGACGGCTACATGCTGCGCTTCCGCGAGATCCTCGCGAACGGCACCCGAGCGGGTGCCCTATGGATCTTCTCCGACAACCCGGCCACCCTTCCCGGGCACGCCCAAGCCATCCTCGACCAGCTCGCGGCCGAAGGGCGCCGGTTCACCCCGCTGAACAAGCGCACCCGCGAGTCGATGAAGCGGCGCCAGCCCACCCCCCCGGACGGCGACGTAGGCGCCACCGAGCCAGGATGCGAAAATCCCATCCTGGAGTCCGGAGGGCAAAACCCCAGCTCAGAGCCAACATCGGAAAATCGCATCCTGGATCCAGCATCTGATTTTCCAAGCTTGGAAAATCCCATGCATAAGAACACCACCCTTGAAGGGGAGGGGGAGGAGGGGGACGCGCGTGCGCGCGCGGGGGGTGATCCCTCTGCTGTCGACGAACCACAGTGGGGGGTGGCCGGCGGCGCCGACTTCGTCGCGCCGAGCCTGGCCTCGGCCAACCTGGTCCGGGAGATCGCGGGCCGAGCCCTGCTCCCCGGAGAGCACCTGAGCGCGATCGACCACCAGCGCCTGGCGGTGCTCGTGGAGGCCGCCCGGTCGCTGGTGGACGCCCAGCCCGGCCTGTCCTGGGAGGAGTACACCGCCTGGCTCAAGCAGGGGTGGGTGCGCAAGGACGGCCGGAGGACGTTCACGTCCCTCCCTGGCGCGCTGGGATGGCGTCTGCTGCCCGAACAGGTCACCAAGGCATGGGCGTGGGCGTGCGAGCAGCGCGGCGCCCAGGAAGCCTCAGAAGCCCGCGGGGGGCGCGAGGCGCCCCGGGGCGGGGCCGACGTCCACGCAGGCGTGTGCGGCCGCCACAAGGTCGCGCTGACCGACGACGGTGCGTGCCTGTGGTGCGAGCAGGAGGAGCGGGCCGAGTGGGAGCGCCTGGAGGCTGAGCGCGTCGCGGCCGACGCTGCGCAGGATAAGGACCAGGACGCCGCCGATCCCGAGCCGGAGATCGAGGAGCTGGACCCGACCCTGCTCGCGGACATGTACGCCTCGCTGCACGGGTCTCCCGCCACGGAGGAGTACAAGCGGCTGCGGGCCGAGATGGAGGCCAAGCGCCGGGCGGAGACCGCCAACAGCGGGTGACCTCGGGGCCCTACACCTGTGGGGTGGCCGCACCGATGCGGCCACCCCTGGCACATCGAAAGGAATCGTGATGCCTGGCCGACTCGGCCCGTTGCTGTCCGCTGTCCAGGACGCCCTGGACCGCCCCGGCGTCCAACAGCACACCGTCGATGGGGAGTGGAGGATCGAGTTCACCGAGCAGGCCTTGGTCGCCTGGCTCGCCGAGCAGCGCGCCCTCAGCCGCGCCGAGGCCCTGGCCGGCCGCATGCCGGAAGACCACCAGGGCCAGGACGAGCGCACCGGGGTGGAGCCAGCGGAGGCCAAGCACACCGCCGAGGCCGCGACCCATGCCCGCGACGCGCTGCGCGTCCTGCTCGTGGAGCTGGTACAGGCCGGAAACCGGACCGTGGGAATCTCCGACATCACGCGCCACCTGCGCCAGCGGGGCATCGACCGGGGGCGCAGCTGGGCCTACAACCAGTTCAACCGGATGGCGAGCGCCGGGCTCGTGCGCCACGACCAGGACGAGGGCACCTGGACACTCCTGGACGCGCTCCTGACAGACCAGGATCACCCGGATAAGGGCGGGAGAACTGTTGGCGAGCACGGGAACGTCAGTGCTGCGAGCACGAAAGTGTCAGCAACTCACGGTGACGGTCACCATCGCTAAGTGAGGGTTATCGCGGGTCAGAAACGGTTGAACGGGCACGAACCGCGCGAGGTGAGTAGACCACTCCACGCCGCTGGATTGGTCTACCGCCTGACCTGCGGACACACCGGTCGAACATCAGGATCACGGTTGCACTGAGTAGCGGCTCTGCTGACACCCTCGTACTCGTCGACAGGATGTGGTTGGCCCTCCTGCCCGCCACTTCCACCGCCAAGTAGGCAGGGCATGAGGGAAGCCGCCGCAGCAGCCCGTCAGTCAGGAGTACAGAAGGATGAGGCTTGTGTTCATTGACCCAAGCGATGTCGAGCTCGACCCCCTCATGCAGACCTGGAGTCGCCAGATCGAGACGGAGCTCCACCGTGCCCGGGACACCGGAGACCGTGCTCCGCTGCATCGTCTGCTCGCCGAGATCACCCAGTCCGGCCCTTCCACCGTTACTCCAGGAATCGTGCTGGCCCTGCGTCTGGTCCAGCCCGCAATCGACGTCGCCACGACCCCCGGATCTCCCGACGACCCCTTCCTCCGCTTGCAGGGCTGGGCCGTCGACCAGTGGTTGTGCACCCGCGACGAGCTGGAACTGGCCTGGTTGGGCAAGCTCCTCAACATAGGCCTGAGCAGCGGTTGGCTACCCGCACCCTGGTATGACGCTCTGGTCGTCGAAGGGGAAGTCAATCCCGAGGTCGCCGTGCTGCTCGATCAGATCGAACGCCGCACAACCCAGTGACCCTGCCCGCCCCTTCCATACACCTACGTCTTGGAAGCGCGGATGGACGTACTCACCGTCGCGCAACACACCACGTCGGATGGCGCCGCCTGGAAAGCGGGCGCCAGCGGCCTGTGGGCGGCCGGGCTGGCCGACTACACCGCCGAGGACGGGTTCGCCGTGGACCCGGACGTCCGGTTCAGCCTCTTCCCCGAACACTCACCGTCAGGGGGAGAGGAAGCAGAGGTCGAGCACTGACATGTTCGTGCTCGGTCCCCACTGACAAGTTGGTGCTCGATCCACTGACATCCCCGTGCTCGTCAACAACAGAAGCTCCATAACCCTTCGGTAGAGAACACCCCCCACCTATACATTGTATAGGTGGGGGTGTTGTTCCCTCAGAGAATCGCCGAGGCGATCCCGAGGGTGCCGCCCGCGGCCGCGCCCGCGACGAGCAGCGCGGTCGGCCAGCTCCTGCCGTCGGCCATGCACAGCCCGGCCGCGATGGCGGCGATGACCAGTGAGGTCACCAGGGTGAGGCCCATGTGCACGCCCATCACCCCACCCCCTGGGGGGAGCTGGTGCCCATGCGGAGTGTGGTGCGGCGGGGGGTGTCGATCCGATCGCTCGATCTCATAGGATTTCCCTTGGAGTCAGCTGGAGTCAGCGCGATTCTGCGGGCATCCCGAGTCGCCTGAGAAACTGCTCGGGGTGCCCTCTCGCGTAAGCGGGGGCCGCTCGTGGACGACTCTATAGGCCCTCTCACCAGCACGGCGTCACAGGGTGTGTCAGAACGGAACCTTCGACTACCAAGAGTGACGACCGTACTCTCTGTGCTGTATCGTCACCAGGGCTTTTGGCTTCCGCGATTACTTATCGCAGAAATTTGGGTACCAAAAAAGTTTCCTTAAGACGCCTGGCACCGGGTGTGCAGCGGCCCCATCAACCCACGTTGTTCGGGGATGTCCCGCTATCGACTCAGCTAAGGGGGCTCAAGAGCTGCCCCTGTGTGGCAGTTCACCAGCGCTCAGGCCGTCCGGAAAGCGCTCTGTCCTCAGCTCTGCGCCTGCGGCGATCAGTATGGCCTGCCCTCGCGACTCGTCGCCGTCTGCGAGCCGCCTGCTCCGGCGGTTCGACGGTCGAATCCGGGGGCGGCTGGGCGTGAGAGACGACCGGCTGCAAGCAGTCCACGGACGCCTGGAACGGGCGGGGTTCCGGCGCGTGCCGCCTGAGGTCGCGCACATCGTGTCCGCGCCGGGTTCCCGCACGTGGCGGGGGGTCCCGGGGGCGCGAGCCCCCGGGTACCGCCAGAGCCCAGGGCGCAGCCCTGATCGCACCTTTAGGGGCGATGCTGCGCGCAGTGGTTTCTGTTCTAAGAGGCAAACCCGGCAAGAGGCGCTCTGAGCTGCGAGAACGCGATCCCTAACGTAGTGCTGGCACTACGTTACCGGGAAGTAACGTAGTGCTGGCACTGCGTTCGGGGGCTCTGGTCGGGTGAAGGGCGAACGTAGCGCTGACGCTACGTTCGCTGCGTGAATGTGGTGTCTATGCCACGTTTCAGTGCACCTGTGGTGCACTATTTGGTCTACAGTGACCACCACGGTCACTTCAGCCACTACTGGAATGAGGTCCGCGTGGGCCGACACGCACGCCGGGCTCGCCCCCAGCCGCCCCCCGAAGCCGCCCCCGCGGACGCCAACGTCCACCCCGTCAAACTCGGCCGCGGCGACAAGCTCGTCGTCCAGCGCCGCGACCGCCCCGCCCAGTACGACTTCGTCGGCGGCGCCTTCCAACAGGTCTCCCGGTCCCTGTTCTGGATCGTGAAGGACTACGACCTGGGCCGCCGGGAGATCCTGATCCTGCTGCTGCTCGGCCTGAAACAGGAGCGCGGCACAGGCCTGGTCGCCATGACCCAGGCCGAGATGGCCGAACACCTGGGGATCCACCGCACCGACGTGTCCACCCTGCTGGGCACCTTGCGCGAGATCGGCCTGGTCATCCAGGTCAAACGCGGCAAGTACCAGCTGCATCCGCGGGTGTTCTTCGCCGGATCCAGCGACGAGCAGGCCCAGGCCCTGGCCCTACTGGACCCGGCCGTGCTGGAGTTCGACCTAGGAAGGGACGGTGAACCGCGATGAGCGAACCCAACGAGGTCCCGCTGGAGGACGTGGCCGTCAACACCAACGCCCTGGTCCTGAGGCACATCGCCTCCCTGGACTTCTCTGGTGCCGAACTGCGCATCCTCATGTTGCTGCTGGGCTCCATGGGGCCCGATGGAGTGGTCCACGCCACCCGCGAGGACATCGCCACCGCGATCGGTGTGGGCGACACCTACGTCAGCCGGGTCACCACCAAGCTCAAGAAGCACGGCCTGGCCTGGCGGGAGGACCACCACCGCATCCGCGTCAACCCCCACTTCGCCGGCCGCGGATCCCACGAGGCCTGGCTGCGGTCGGCTGAGGCCCTGCCGGCCGATGCGCCCCAGATCATGGTCGACATCAGCGAGTACGCCCACGGAGCGGCGAAACCGGCCCAATCGTCCCGCCGGGGCCGCCGCTCCCGCGCCGGCCACCTGAGAGTCGTCCCGCCGGCCTGAGCCCGTGATCGGGAGCCCGGTGGGCGCCCAAGCAGGTCTGACAACGCTGGTTCCGCAGGCCATCAGTGGTGGGAGTGTGCGAGCTGAACACCAAATCCGTCGGTCTTGGGACCCTGGTAGAGCGCATGCGCCGCCAGTGGCGCACTGCCGCTCTGGGGTTCGGTGCGGCCCTGATCCTGGTCGTGGGCACACAGCTCCTCCCCCACGGCTGGTCACACCTGTGGTCCCTGCCCCGGGCCGCCGAGGTCATCGCGGGCACGGCTGGGGCGATCCTGGTCGTGCTCGCCCTGCTGCCGGACCGGGCCTTCAAGCTTCGCGGGCACCTCAAGGACAAGCCCCTGGGGGCGGTGATCGCCGCAGCCTGGATCACGGTGATCTGCCTGGTCCTGCTCATCATCGCGGGAGCCTGGTGGCTCCTGGGGACCCCCCGCATCGTGCTTCCCGAGGAATTGCAGCCCTCACAGGTGAGCGGGCTCATCACCCGCGCCTTCGCGATCGTGACCGGTCTGGGAGCCGTGGCCTTCCTGGTGATCGCCTACCGCCGCCAGCAGACCACCGAGAACGGCGAGAAGCGCGAGAACACCAAGCTGTTCACCGAGCGGTTCACCACCGCCGTAGGCCAGCTCGGAGACGACCAGCCCGCGGTCCGCCTCGGCGGAGTGCACGCCCTAGCGCACCTGGCTGACGAAGCACCCCCAGAGCGCGAAGACCTGGTGCAGATGGTCATCGACGTGCTCTGCGCCTACCTGCGCATACCTTCCGAAACCGCCCCCATGGAGACTCCTGAGGACCCCACCCCCCAGGAGAACGCCGAGTATCGCCAGACGCTCTTGAAGTACAGCGCGTCCCGCGAAGTGCGACGCACCATCGTCCGCATCATCGGCAACCGCCTCCGGGAAGACGAGGGCAGCCGCTGGCGCGGTAAGGACTACGACTTCACCAACGTCGAATTCGACGGCGGCGACTTCCACGGCGCCCACTTCACCGGCGGCCGGGTGAGCTTCGGCGGGGCCAGGTTCACCGGCGGTGTCGTGGACTTCAGGGAGGTCCGCTTCCGGGGCGCCGAGGTCGACTTCACCCAGGCCGAGTTCGATGGCGCCCGGGTGCTGTTCGACAAGGCCCAGGTCACCAGCGGTGGAGCTGACTTCACCCGGGCCTGCTTCCAGAGCGGGTCCGTGTCCTTCAGCGAGATGTGCGTCCTGGATGGCAGGGTCTTCTTCCTGGCCAGCAGGTTCGAGGGAGCGGAGGTGGACTTCACTGACGTGCGCATCGACGGCGGCCGGATGTTGTTCGGCAACGCCCGCTTCCAACGGGGCAGCGTGGCTTTCGACGGACTTCGGATCACCGCTGGCCTGTTGAGTTTCAAACGTGCCAGGTTGAGCAATGCCTCCCTGACCTTCGACGAAGCCAGGTTTGAAGGCGGTGAGGTGAAGTTCGCTCCATTGCGCTTTGGCGGCCCGCTGGTGAACTTCGCCGGAGTGGTCCTGTGCGGAAGCCGCGTGACGTTCATCGAGGTGCTTCACAGCAGGGGGACGGCGATATGGGCAACCGGACCTGCTCCTGCAGGGATCGTCAAGGCCGCAGAGAAGGCCCCCTTCAATACCGCGCCCCTGCCGCTGGAGTGGTACGAGGAGGACTTTCAGAAGTCCCCCACGGCGCCTGCTGAGGAGAGCGCCCCCGCTCCCGACGAAGACGCGGAGGAGGGCCAGTGAAGGGGTTGCATGTGCCAAGGCCGCACCAGGCCGATCGCACTCCTCACAGGGGCGCGGTCTGTCCGCGCTCTTGACCCTGTCCTTGAGGGCCTGGCCTCGGACCGATCGGCCGCCCTGGGGCTCACAACAGGTCGCGCAGCTCCTGCGGGCTCATCCCGGCCTGGCGCAGGATCGCGGCTGTGGTGCCGCGCTTGAGCTCGGTGTGCAGCGGCACGATCACCCGCTCACCGCCCTTGCGGAGCTTGGCGTGGTCGCCTTTGGTGCTCACGTGCTCCCACCCGGCGCGCTCCAGGGCGCGCACGAGCCTGGGGCCGGAGGTGATGGGGATGTGCGACGGGCTCACGCCGACAAACGTACATCCACAGAGGTCAGCAGAACCGGTGCAGCCGGGTTATCCACAGGCGCCTGCTCGGCGGGCTCGTCCTCGAAGTACAGCTCCAACGCCTCGCGCAGGTTGTCCACGGCCTCCTCGACCGTCTCGCCCTGGGAGACCACGCCGACGCCTACGGCCTCGGCGACATACCCTCCGACCTCGGTGTCCGGGGTCAAGGTGGCGGCGAACCGCAGTGTGCGCTCCATGCACAGCAGCCTAACCCCGGGCCCGCCCCCAGAGCAGCCCAGAGCCCTTGCCACCGTGTGCGCTTTGAGGTCAGCGAACATCTCCTGACAAGGAGAGCCGCCAGCTCCGGCCACGACGGCGATCGCAGGCCCCGGAGGAGCACACCACCATCCGCTGCCGGTGGGGCACCTGACTCCGTCTGCGCGGATCAGGCCGAAAGACCCTATAATGCATGTGCAGATGCACGCGCAGAAAACCATGTGCCGCTCTGCCCCGGGTTCTCCCGCCCCCCACGAGCCCCATGCCGGCCTCTTTGACTCCGACAGGAGTTCGTGCCTTAAGCGCAGCCCTGCAATCACGGCGGCGACCAGCCAGGAAGCCCGGATAATGCGGTGTCGCGCACCGCCCCGATGCCGTCTCGAACGTTTTGGCCGCCAGGGCACAGCGAAAGCCGAGGACATTCGACGGGCACCCGAATAGGCCCCGCCTCCTGCGGCTGTGTCGGTCCGTCAAGGCACCATGACCAGGATGTGGATCCACATCCAGCCCGGCGTGTGGGGTGGATGTGGGGTGCCGATCCACACCCGATCCACATCCCCGGGACGGGGCTGCCGGCGCCGGGACGTCCCCTGGACGCGCCCCCGTCCCATGCCCGCGCCCCAGGCCTGGTCGGAACCCGCGTCCCTGCGGGACGTCCCGGGGGGCGCCGCACGCCCCGAAAGGCGGGGCGGGCGGCGCCTCCGCACCTCGGACGAGGAAGACAGGGAACCGCGGCGTGCTGTGGCCGTCGGCACCCGGACCCGGCTCACCCCACATTCAACCCGGCGTGTGGGGTCGGTGTGGGGTGCCGATCCACACCCGATCCACATCGCCGGAACCCCGTGTGACAACCGCACCACGACCCCTGCCCATTCCCCGCGCAAGAGCCGACGCAAAGAGTAAAGCGCTTGCTTTTATTCTTGGAATCCTCGAGGTGTGATAAGCAAGCCGGAAGCAAATTAATTTCTGCCGGTTCTGAAAGTAGTTCGCGCACGGGGGTGTATACTCGGGGCAGAAACACCGAGAGGGGCCCGCGGCGGCTGTGTCCCGTCAGACCTTCGCCACCGCGAACCCCTGCGCCTCGTAGCGGGTCCTGGCTGCTCCTACAGCCGGACCCCTACGAGGAACCCCCCTCGAGCAGGCTGATCAGCCAGGCGACGAGCCGGATGGCGGCCGCCACCGCTCCCAGCGTCCTGATGGCGTCGAGGACGATCCTCCACCACGACTTCCTGCGGGGCTCCCTATCCATAGGGCATCTCCTTCACGGTTCGGTTTCGAGCGCACCGATCGGTGCACGTGCGGCCGATCGGCCTCCACCGTGAAGGATCTCGACGATTAATATACCCGAGTCCGGTGCCGTTCCGCACTTCTCCCGGGAGCCGGGAACGACATTTTGTCGCCCCCTCCTCTGCACATGAATGCACAATACTGTTACCGAGGTAATTCGTCGTAGCAGGTCAGCGCGACGCCGCCGTCCTGGACGGCGCCCGCAGTCAAGGGCGGCTCTTGGACAGGCGCCCGTCCCGAAGGGGGTCCGGGGCCCTCCCCGGCGGCCGGTACAGGGGGAAGGCTCCCATTTCGTGCCGGTTCGCGACCAGTCCACGCCACCCGCCACGGGCGGGACCGCGCGTCGGGTGGGCGGCGGGGTCCCGCACGTGGCGGGGGGCCCGGGGGCGCGAGCCCCCGGGTACCGCGCACAGGCCAGCGCGGGCTCCCCGGCGTGGGCAGGGAGGCGAAGGGGTCTCTACTTACTCGCCAGGGGTGTTGCGCGCTTCATGGCGCACGCAACACCCCTGATCCTCAATGCCGGATCATCCCCCCAGCGGGGGGTTGGGGCCCGTCGGGGAACGGGCCGCCCACTCCTCCACGGTGTCCTCCAGACTCGGCGGCGGCTTACGGGAGCGCATGAGCTCCTCATGCACCGCCGCACGGGCGTGCGCCGCAGCCCAGGCCCGGCCCACCTGCGGGTCGGTGATCCCGCACCCGCGCACGAACGCCAGCACCGCCTCCAGGCGCGGCTTGGCCCCGTCCTTGATCACCGCGCGCATGCCGGTGTGCGACCGGGGCTCGTGCTCGTCCGGGTTCCACCCGGGCAGGGGCTTCTCCGACCGGGTGGCCATCTCCCGGAAGGGGGGATCCCCGCGGGCGGCCCGCAGGATGGTCAGGGCCTGCACCAGCTCCGGGTGCGTGTTGACGGCCTTGGGGTTGGTGACCTCTTCCACTGGGGTGCGGGTGCGGCGTGCGGCCCGGTAGCCGCGCCGGTACAGGTTCACCGGTGCCAGCGAGGGGCGCACGCGCTCATCGCCCAGGGCGATCTCCTCGTACTCGGCCTGGGCGACGGCCAGGGTGTCCAGGTCGGCTCCCAGGCCCGGCCCGTAGGCGAGCAGGGAGGCGAGCATCGGCCACCCCCCGGAATCGCACAGGACGGTGTTCAGCGTGTGCATGTCGCCGTTCAGGATCGCCTCGATCGCACCCGGTGGGGTGCCCAGGAGGCGTCCGTGGTCGCGCAGGTCCGCCGGTGTGGTGGCGGAGCGGTCGCGCAACAGGAGGATCAGCGTGTTGAGCCGGTCCTCCGCGGAGCAGCGGGCGAGCGGCATCTGCTGGTCAAGAAGGGCCCGCACCGGGCGGGCCGACCAGCTGGCGTCGCCCACCGGCGGCTCAGTGGGCCAGCCGGCGGGCCACCGCCACGGCGCCGAACCCGGCGCCGGTCGCTGCCGTGATGGCGGCGGCCACGTCGTAGCCGGTGGCCATGGCGTAGACGACCACGGCGATCACCACGATCGCGATGACCACCCGCGGCCAGGGCCGGGAGGTCGGGGGCTCGCAGGAGTGGCCGGTGGTGGGGTGAGTAGCGGACATGAAGGGACCTCCTCGTTGAGGTCGGGTCAGGGCCCGCGGGTACGCCGAAGGAGAGAGGGGCGCGACCGGGGGCCGGTGGGTGAAATGGGAGGGGTGCGCCCCAGGGGGCGTGTTCTCCCAATCGCACTATGGCAGCTCGTAGAGCCGCAGGGTGGGGAACACCGCTTCGAGGCTGGCATTTCCTGGCACACCCCCAGTAAAGGGTCCCTGGTGGGGTCCATAGCGGCTTCGAGCTGCGGCGGAACGTTTTGGAAACCCCAGGGGTGTTTCCGTCGGTGCGCAAGCTCCTATGACACACTCGCCAATGAGTAGCGGACGCGGTTTTCGCCCCGAATATCCCCGTTTGGGGTCGTGGGTGCCCCGGGATCCGCGGCCAAAGGAGAGCCACCCCCATGGTGGGGCCGCCCCGGGAAACCCGCCCGGCCCGCGCTCCGGACCCTCACTCCGGAGACCGCGGGCACGATTCGGTCCGCACACCCGGGGGTTTCCACCAAGTGGAAACCCCCGGCGCTTTCCCACGTCACGGCCTAGGCGCAGTCCGCCGGCCCATCACCGGCCACGCCTCATCCGGGTCGGCCACCGGCGCCCAACCAGCCGACCCGCCCCTCCACGCCAGGGCCCTCGTCCGGAGCGCTGAACACCCACGCCACCCCGGCCGCGGCGGCGGTGAACGCCGCCAGCAGCGCGTGTCCCGCCTCGGCCGGCGCACGGCCGGGGCCACGACGACGGCCTGGACGTAGCCGTGCGGCAGCGGGCACGGCACCCCGGGTCCGGGTAGGCGCTGGCCAGCGTCCCCGACGGCCACCCCACGACCCGCTCTTGGTCGTCGACGGCGACTAGGACCAGCTCGCCGTCCGGGATGTAGGGGACTCCGGCGCGGGCCGCGGCGGCCGCCAGGGCGGGCAGCTCGCCCGGGAGTGCGGGGCGGATCCTCACAGCAGCTCGGTCTGGCCGGGCACCTGCTCACGCCC
This sequence comes from Nocardiopsis dassonvillei, assembly GCF_964273065.1. Taxonomy (GTDB): domain Bacteria; phylum Actinomycetota; class Actinomycetes; order Streptosporangiales; family Streptosporangiaceae; genus Nocardiopsis; species Nocardiopsis dassonvillei_B. The sequence continues at coordinate 21,599 of NZ_OZ186816.1, read as the reverse complement.
CTGCCGCCCCTTCCCGAGGCACCGGCGGCATGTCACCGGCCCGGCCGACGCCACCAGTCGCAGCGGGTCGGTCGCCGCGTGGCAGCCGACTGCGGGGATTTCCACCCCGGCCCACATGTGCGAGTCCAGGCGGTGCACCACCGCCCCCTGCCCGATCCGCACCCCGGGGGCGCCGGCCAGCTCTTCGCGGCGGCGGCGCAGCGTCGCGGCCAGGTGCTCGACGTCAGGGGTCGGTTCAGCGCGCTCGGTCATGGTCCCAGGATCGCGCAGAGGGATGACCGGGTCAGTTCGCGTTGATCCACGCCAGCAGCAGGACCAGGCCCACGATGATGATCACTTGGGTCGGCCAGTCGCTGAACTGGCCCTTGAAGTTGCGCGGCACAGGCTGCTCCCGGGGCTTGAGGGTGGGAGAGCCGTTCTACCGGGAGCCGCGGAGCCGGTGGGACTGCTGTCCCGATGTGGCCACGTGTTTCCCGCGGTTCGTGGCTGCCGGGACTCCTGTCACCGTCTGCACTGATCAGGCCCAAAGTCCCCGATTCATGCATGTGCATTTGCACGTGCAGACCCAGGCGTCGGGGCGCGGTACATTCGCCTGTAACCGCCCGATCAGATGTGCGCTCGGAGCCGCCCAGGCGCCCTCTCGTGCGCGGAACAGGAGCCCCTGTTCCGCTGGCCCGAGCGAGGAGATCGAGATGCGGATGCCCTGGAAGCGCCCTGCCCCCGGCGAGGGAGACGACGGCGGGCGGCAGCCCTGGTGGCTGTGGCGCCTGGCCGCCGACGCCGCCCGCACGCTCCTGGCCCTGGCCAGGGCCCTGCTGTGGCTGTGGCGCGAAGGGGAGGGGCCGACCGGCCACTAGGTGACCGGCCGGTCCTGGGAGGGCCTGCGTGTGCGTCTCACTTCACCGCGCGGGCCCTCACCCACCAGACTAGCCAGCGCACGGCCCCGCGGGCGGCCGATCATCCCTGTCCGGGCCCCGGGGGCAGCGCCCACCTGTTCGCGGTCTCCCAGGTGTAGGCGGGGCCCGGGTGCTGGGTGACCCACGCCAGCACCGCCGCGGTGAAGACCACATCCACCACCATGTCCAGGGGCACGCTCGCCGCTGCGAGATCGGCGGCCAGGCGGCGTCCCGATCCGGCGGTGTGGCAGTGCGCCAGTGTCAGGTGCCAGCCCCCGTCCAGGGCGGGCTGGTGGGCCCGGCCCGGGTCGATGCCGCACCGGTCGCGCTCGAAGGACCAGGACCAGGCGCGGCCGGTGTCCTGAGGGTGGGACCGCCCGTCCGGGATGGCGGAGCAGGGGTCGGCCTCGGTCAGCAGCAGCCCGTGGTCGGTGAGCACCAGGCGCGCCGCCATGCGCACCGGCCCGGAGCGGGTCCGGTAGGCGATCGACGGCCCCAGCACCCCGGCCAGCGCCTCGGTCTCCGGTTCGGTGGCGTCCTCAAGGCGGCCCACGGTGGTGTGCAGCCACCGGTGCGGGACGGGGGTGAGCAGGTCGGTGTGGGCCTGGAGCACCCGCCCCACCCGGGTCGGCAGACCGGCCAGCCCTTCATGCTCCGGGTCGGGCAGCAGGTACAGGTGCAGGCGCCGCTGGCCGGGCGGCCAGGGGCGGATCGGCCCCTCCCGTCCCAGGGCGGGGGCCAGCATGTGCCGCTCCGCCCGGACCTGGGCCAAGCGGAGCCGGGCGCGGTCCACGACGTGAAGCCCTTCGGGGTCGGGGCCGGCCACCGCGGCGACCTCCGCGAGGGTGCCCTCCAGTGCACGGGCGGCCGCGGTCTCCTCAGCGGCCAGCTCGGCGTCGCTCAGCCTGCGCAACTGCTCCGGCGTGTAGATCACCCCGCGAGTCTGCCAGAGCCCCCAGGCGCGTCCCAGGGTGCTGTCCGGGGCCGGTCGCCCTCAGATTCCCAGACCCGTACAGACAGGCAGCGGCAGCACTCTCCCGGTCGACGGGAGGGGCCCGGGGGGAATCCACCCCCAGGGGTGTGGACTGGGTGGGGCGGCCGCCTGCTGGGCCGGGGGGACACCACCGCCAGCAACGGATGGTTGCGCACGCCGGAAGGGCGGTGGTGTTCCCCCGGCAAGGCGGGGGTGCGGGGGCGGCGAGCCCCCGCGCGCACCAGTCGCCGGCCACACCGCACGCGCCGCCGGACAGTCGCCTTGCCGCCTTTGCGCCTCGCAGCTTGGTGCCTTGGTGGCTTTGCGGGCAGGTCAGTGCCCCAGACCGGGGCGCGGTGCGCGCTTGGGGGTGTGCGTGGGCGGGGCCTGCCCGGGTGCGGGGGAGGGCGGCGGCCGCCGCACCGGAGCGGGGGCCGGGGCGGGTGCGCTGACCTTGGTGGGGCGCTTGCGCAGGGTGCGGCGCACGGCCAGGGCCCGGTGCGCGGGCGCCCGGTCGGCCAGGTCCTGGCGCTCGGCGTCGGGCAGGGCACGGATGTCGGCGCGGGTCAGCCCCCGCTCGATGGCGAGGGGTTCCACTTCCGCGAGGAGGCGGGCCTGCTCGGCCTGGGCCTGGGCGTGGCGGCGGCGCTCGGCCTCGGCCCGCCGGCCAAGCGTGGCCGCCTCACCGCGCACAGCGGAGGCCTCGTTGCGGACGCGGTCGAACTGGGCCTGGGCGTGCTGGGCGGCGGTGCGGGCCTGGGCGGGGGTGGTGCCTTCCAACAGCAGCCGCACCCGCCCGATCAGGACACGTTCTTCGGCCAGGCGCAGCTCCTCCCGCAAGGCGGGCAGTTCGGCCTCCAGTTCGTTCGCGCGGCGGATGAGCGCCTCGGCCTTGGCCTCCAGGCGCTCGTGCTCGGGCACCTGTCGTTCGGGGGCCGGGGTGCGCTCGTGCTCTTCGAGGTCGTCGGGGGCCGCTGGCGGGGCGGGCGGGCGCATCCGCTCTAGCTCCTCGAGCAGCAGCTGGTCCTCGTCCTCGGTCAGCGTCGCGGCGTAGGCGGCCACCACCCGCTCCAGCGCCTCCTCAGCGGTGGCGGCCTCTCCCAGCCGGGCCCGGGTGGTGTAGGGCTCTATCTCGGCCCCGGGCAGGTACAGGTCCGTGCGCACCCGGGCGCGGCTCATGGCGGGGTAGAGGGCGTGGGTGTCGGCGCCCAGCCCGTAGACGTGGCAGCGGTCGGTGGTCACGCCCTGGGCGGAGGCGATCGTGGTCGCGTACCCCAGGGTCAGGTCGCCGCGGCGGAGCTGGGCCGGGCTGATCCAGGCCTGCTCGGTGTGCTCCCCGCGCCGCCAGGCCACCAGGACGCCGCGGCGCTCGTCCACGGCGGTGACCACGCCGCGGTAGCCGTTGAGGACGTCGGGCTCCTCGGAGTGCCGGGAGCGGTAGTCGTTGCGGCGCACGCGGACCTGTTCGCCCTCGGCAAGGGCCAGCTGTTCCCCGCCCCGGCCGGTGAAGGTCAGCTCGGCGCCGGTGTGGCCGGCGGCGCGGGCGGCCTGGGCGGCGCGGCGGTTGAGCGCGTCCACGTCCGCCCGCGTGGCCGCGACCATGAACAGGCGGTCGACGGCGTCCAGCGGGTTCTCATAGCGGGCCCGATCCTGTGTCCAGGCGGCCGCCATCTGGGCGTGGGCGGCGTCGGCGTCCACAGTGGCGTGCACCATGCCGTGCTCGGCCCACAGCGCCAGCGCCGACTTGCGGGCGCCCTCACGCCAGGCGGCGAGCGCCTCCTGGTCGACCTTGCCCTTCTGGCGGCGGTTCTCCCGCAGCTCCGCACCCTCCATGTTCTTGTGCAGCCGCGCGAACACCGACCCTGCGCTGACGGGGCGCAGCTGCAGCGGGTCGCCGATGCTCACGATCTTCGTGCCGCGCCGGACCGCTTCTTCGACCAGGGCGGCCATGTCCCGGTCGCCGACCATGGCGCCCTCGTCCACGACCAGGACATCCACGCCCTTCAGGCCGGGACCGGTCTTGATGCTCTGGCGCCAGGACGCGATGGTCCGCGAGGTGATCCCCGCCCCGGCCCGCAGGCCGGCGGCCGCCACCGCCGCGACGGCGGCGCCCTCGACCCGCAGCCCGGCCGCCTCCCACGCGCACCGGGCCGCCGACATGATCGTGGTCTTCCCGGCCCCGGCGACTCCGAGGACGGTGTCGATGCGGTGGCCGTCCTCGATGAGCCGCACCACCGCGTCCAGCTGCTCGCGGGACAGGGAGAACCCCTTGACCTGCTGCCACACCTTCAAAGCGCGGGCGGCCTCGGCCCGCTCCACGACCGCGACCCCCGCCCTCTTGCCCGCTTCGGCGGTGTCCAGGATCAGGGCTTCGGCGGGGGGCAGATCGGCGGCGGTGTAGCGGGCGACGTGGGTCATGTGGACGGCGCCCTGGTCCGGCAGGCGCAGCGCCATGGGGTGGGCGAGCACGTGCTTGGTGAGCGCCTCCAGCTCCTCCCCACTCGCTAGGCCGCCCTCGCACGCGGCCGCCACCGCTGCCATGATCCGCGCCTCGGAAGCGACCTTGCGGTTCGCGGTCACCCCGGTCTCGGGGTCCCACACCGCCGCGGCCACGGCGTCGGGTTCGGGTCCCAGGTCAGGGCGCGGCCCCCGCGCGGCCGCGGGCCCTTCGGCGCCGGGTTCGCGGCCCTCCAGCACGGCCCGCCACAGCACCTGGGTCGGGTACCCCAGCTGGCGCATCCGCTTGTGCCAGGACTCGCGCTCCTGGGAGCGGGTGGAGGCGACCTTCTTCGCGGCGGTGCGCCGGGCGGCCGCGCGCGAGGCCGCCCCCGGTGCGTCGGCGCCGACCTCCTCGCGGGCCTGGTCGCGGCGCCGCGAGAAGTGCGCCTTGACGGTGTCGGGGATGCCGACCAGGTCCCACTGGCGCGACTCGGGGTCCTGGGCGTACACGAACCCGAACTCGGCGGTCATCTTGCGGCGCTCGATCGCGCGCTGCAGCTCCCCCAGCGCGGCCACGTGCCGCATCAGGTCCCGGCCGCCGGCCCCGATCGTCCGCCAGGCCCCATCGGAGGGGTCGCGGCCCATCACCGAGATGACGACGTGGGTGTGGGTGTGCGGATCCCCCGGCTCCCCGTCCTTCATAGCGCGGGAGGTGCGGTGCTTGGTCGCCGTCGCGATGACCCCCTCCACCGGGTGCCGCTCCGCGGCCTGGCCGTCGCCGTGGTGGCCGCGCATCACGTAGGCCAACACCTGCTCGGCGTAGGCGATGGTCTCGGCGACCGCCTCGTCGTGGATCTGCTCCATCCGGCGGGCGATGTGGGCGGGGGCGGCCTCCTGGGCGAGCTGCTGGCGGCGCGGCCGGGTCAGGGTGAGGTCCCAGGCGCGCACCCCGACGTCGACCCGGTCGTGTTTGTGGTCCTGGGCGCGGGCGAGGTCGGCGGCGGGGTAGACGTCGGCCAGGTCCACCCCGGCCGCCAGCGCCACCCGCTCCAGGTCCGCCACGGGGGCCTTGTGGTGCTCGCCCCCCTTCTCCAAGCACCGCAGCAGCCGCTGGTAGCGCTTGAACGCCCACGGCGACCGCTCGTTCGTGGATTGGGGCCGGGCGGCGTCCTTGGCCCACGACAGGCGCCACAGCAGCTCCTCCACGCTCACGCCGTGGTCGGCGGCGGCCTTGTCGACGGCGTCGACCAGGAGGCGGGCGGACAGCAGCGCCTCGGGGGCGGTCGCGGTCTTGAACCGCATCAGCCGCTCGCCGGTGCGGGGGTCGCGGCCGGCGAGGATCCGCCGGACCTCCTCGACGTCCTCCTCGGTCGCCAGGGCGGTGCCCGGGTCACGGCCGAACTGCCGCCAGCCGGACCCGAGGCGGATGATCGGGTCCTGGCCCTGGGCGAGGCCGAGCCGATACTCCACAGCCACCGAGGCGGCCCGGACCTGCTCCTCCCCGCACGCCCCCACCAGCCGGTAGTCGCCCTGCTCGGCGGTGTGGATCGGCGTCGCGAACGCACCCACCCGACCACCCCCCGTCTTGTCTGTTTCCACCCGGTACGGGTGGTTCGTATCGCGGCAGCGATACCTGACGCACTCACCTGCCTTTGGTGACCCTAGCGGGCTCTCTTGTTGACGGCCGCGAAGATGTCAGTGGATCGGCCACCAACTTGTCAGTGGACATCGGCCACGGGGATGTCAGTAGTCCGGCCGTTCGGCCTCCGGGGAGGATCGGTCCGGATTTTGGCGGTAGCCCTCTCCGTGACGCACGTGACTGAGCGCGCAACCTTGCGGGTGTCCATCTAATGATCGATTTCCAACACTCGGCGCCGTCCGGTCACGGTGAAAGGTAGGACAACTCCGCCGCCACCTTCACTCCCGTGCGGCGTCCAGGCGCTCGATGACCGCTCGGGGCCCGTATCGGGCGTGGCCGGGTGCTGCGAAGCGCTTGGCTGGCTACGTTCGCCTCATGACATCTGCCCCCCCAACCGGACGTCCCCCATGGGATCACCGATTCAAGGAACGGGCCAGCAGGGTCCTCGCGTGGGTCAGCGGACTGCTCCGTTACTTGCCCTGGGCCGGGATCATCGTCGGCGGGTTCGGGGCCGCGGTGGCGTTATGGCCTCTGGTCGCGACAGTTTGGGACCTGCTCGGCCTCACCACTGACCAGGCCTGGCGCTTGGTCTTTCTGGGGGCGTGCTTGCTGGTCCTGGCTGCCGGGGTGGTGGGAACGAACTGGAATCGCACCTCACCCATCCACCTGGCCTGGTTGATCCTGGTCGCCTGGACAGTGGCCGCAGGCGCGGTCGCGGCTTTGACAGGGCTGGCCTGGCTGCTACTGGATTCCCCTAACTGGAAACCCCCAGCAGACCTGACTCCTCAGGGTCTGGACTCGATCGCCACTCGCGCTTTCGCCGTCGTCGCCGGCCTAGGCGGCGTTGCGCTGCTCATGATCGCCTACCGGCGCCAGCGCACTAACGAGACCGGGGACCGGCGCGAGACTATCAAGCTGTTCAACGAGCGATTCACGGCCGCCTACACCGAACTGGGCAGTGAGGAAGCGGCTGTCCGTCTGGGCGCCGTCCACGCTTTGGCCCACCTGGCCGACGACGCCCCCTCCGAGGAGGAGGTGCAGATGGTCATCGACGTGCTGTGCGCCTACCTGCGCATGCCCTATACCCCCGCGCCGGGCCCGCTCTCCGAGGGCGCTACGGACGACCAAGTCGCCAAGCACCGCGAACGCGAGCTGAAGTTCGCCTCCTTCCGGGAGGTGCGGCACACCATCATCCGTATCATCGGCAACCACCTCCGAGCCGACACCCGCTGGAGGGGCAAGAACTACGACTTCACCGGCACCGTCTTCGACGGCGGCGACTTTAGTGGTGCCCACTTCACGGGTGGGGCAGTGGACTTCGTCGAGGCGGAGTTCGCCAGCGGGCGGGTGGACTTCGAGGGAGCAGTGTTCTCTGGCGCGACTGTCGACTTCGACGTAGCCAAGTTCTCCGACGCGACGGTGGACTTCCATGGAGCCAAGTTCCTCGACGGGCATGTTTTCTTCATCGACGTCACAGGCCCACCCCCTCTCGCACTGGTGGCAACAGCCGCTGCAGGAAAGCCGAGGGTGGTGGCGTTGCCCGAGCGCTGGAAACCGAGGAGCAAGCAGGAAGATCCAGGCACGCCCCCTGGTCAACTTGGTCACTGACATCCCCGTGGCCGCAGGCACTGTCATCTTCGCGGCCCTCAACAGATCGCGCTGGCACCAAGCGGGCGATGCGCGATCCGGGCCGCGCTCAGGCGCGACCGCCCTGCGGGACCCGCACACTGGGACGGGCCGCAGGCCTCGACCGAGACAAGGGCGGCGGACCCGATGGACGTGATCGGAGCCGGTTCTGAGCCCAGTCGGCTACCCCCGAGGCTGGACCTACGGCGGGCCGGTCCTAGTTGACAGGGAACCGCCTGGTCAAACTCTCCTTGACCGGCGCTGCTAGGTGAAAAACCGGTGCGGCCGCAGAACCTCCGCGGAAATAGGGACAGCCTGGTGGATTAGCCGGTTTCCCGGCCCCTGGGCCCCTTCAATCGCTACCTGCCGCCCCTGCGGTAGAGGTGCTGTGCAGCCCGCGACCCCAGCCCACCCCACCCCGGTGGGGTACGCAGTTCGGGTCTGGGTTGGGTCTGGGGTGGGGTGGGTTACCGCCCTGCACCGGTGCGCGCACCACCCCGTACCGCCCTGTACCGGTACAGGGCGGTACGTGCGCCGGTACGAGGTGGTAAACCACCCCACCCCAGACCCAACCCACCCACCCCACTCCAGGTCAGAGGGGGTGGTGCGCTTTCCGGTACCGAACCCCGGCCCGGCCCAACCCAAGTCCAACCCAGGTCTAACCCACCCCAACCCACTTCGCCGGGGTGGAGCCGGGGTCGGAGGGCGTACCACCCCGAAAACCGGGGTTTTCCGGTGCACCGGTGCGTACCCGAAACCCGGCACCGAACCCAGGGAGAAACCATCGAAACCCACTGTCTCAAAATCCCGGAACGCGGCCTCCGGGAAATGATTTACAGAGTTTCCCAGCGGTCGGATTTAGTTTCCGGAGCCAGGTTCGGTGCGTGAGCTGATTAAGTTTCGTCTATACTTGCCCACAGAAACACGAAGAGGGGCCCGCGGTGGGCCATCTGCCAGGACGACCACCGCGAACCCCTACAGACCCCGTGGGGTCCGGCCGGACGTCTTCGGCCGGCCCCCACGAGAGGTCACCCGGCTCCGCACCTGACCAGCCACAGGATGAAGCTTCCTAGGGCCAGCAGGAACCGGAGCAGAGCCAGGGCGGTCTTGATGATCGCGACGCGAAGATCCCGCCACCAGCTCCTGGGTTCACCCTCCATGGGCAGCCTCCTCGGCTAAGAGCGCCTATGCCCCTGATGGGCACAGATCGACTCGCGCGAGGTCGACCGACCCCCGCCGAAGAGGAATGACACTAAGATACAGCCTCTCCGGCCATTCTGTGACGGCCTTCCGGGTGTCGCACAATGCAACACATACGTGAGCTGGCTTTTTGGCTGGGAACCCTGGATACAACTTCGTACGGAGTACGGTCGTCATTCCGGAATAAACAGATGAGCCCGAGCACTGCTCGGGCTTTGTCGCATGCGCTCCGGGGCCGGCTGCGGACCGGAGCGCCGGACGAGACAGGCCTGCCCGGTCCGATCGTCCCTGGTCAGCGGCATCAACGCTGCGGAACGGGTTGCCTTGCCCCTCGGACGGGAGCCGGGCGGGATGGCAGGCTCGGTCCCATGAGTGAGCCCACCCCCCGCTTCGACAACACCGTGCCCGTCCGGATGGTCGGCGGCCCCGACGACTGGCACAACCAGCTCATCGAGGGCTTCTACACCGGTGCAGACCTGGCCGGACCGCGCGAGGACCTGGAGGTGTTCCTGCCGACCGACCACGGCCCCCGGGGCCATCCCGACCCGGACGCCCTGGCGGTGTACCGGCCCGACGGCGAACCCGCCCGGCCGGATGTGTGGTTCTTCCGGGGGTGGATGCCCGACTGGCCCGGATCTCCCGAACACCGCTGGCCGCAGGCCGTCCGGGACCTGGTGGTGGATGTCGACAACGACGGGCTGCCCACCGCACTGACAGACCCGGCCCGGCCCGGCGATCGGGTGCGGGTGGTCCGGGTCCTGGCCCACTGGGACCGGACCACCGAGACCGGCGACGCACTCGACATCTGGCACGTCCTCACCCGCGACGGCGACCACCATCTGGAACACCGCTTGGGCGAGGGATGGGTCGGCGGTGTGCTGCCCCCGCTCTCCCCAGGCCAGCACGACTTCCTCGCCTGAGGTGCGCCACCAGCTCCCCTCGATGAGCAAGAGAGCAGGCGCAGACCTGCCGGGGGTACTGTAAAGGACCCCACTGACAGAACGCGGTGTGCTCGGGAAGATTTTTCGACCCCGGAAACCTCTGCCATGTCGGGGATCCTCACGCCAGCAGGGGTTCCAAAGCAGGTCAGGCGGGTTTTCCGTGGTCTCGGACAGCGCTACAGTCATCGAACACGAGTTCGATGTATGCGGCGTTCTTCCCCGGGCCGCGGTACGGGAGGGGAGGGGTGTACGCGTTGCATCTGCGGGTCGCCTCGTTCTACTCGATGCGGCACGGCACCGCCGCCCCCGCCGTCCTGGTAGACGCGGCTGCCGCCGTGGGGCACACCACCGCCGCGCTCACCGATCGGGACACCCTCATCGGCGCGACCGAGCACGTCGCCGCGTGCCGGGAGGCCGGGCTCGGCCCGGTGCTGGGCGCCGACCTGGCCCTGGCAGTGCCGGGCGGGGGCCGGGCCACGGTACTGGCCCGGGGCCGGGACGGGTGGGCGTCGCTGTGCCGCCTGGTCACCGCTGCCCACCACGGGGCGGCCCCGGCCGCGATCACTCCCGCGATGGTGGCCGAGCGTCCCGACGGGCTGGTGCTCATGCTCGGGTCGGACTCCGATGTCGGCAGGGCGCTGGCCCACCGGAACCCGGCCGCGGCCCGCACGGCGCTGGACGCCTGGCTGGCCGCCGGCGCTGAGACCGTGCTCGTTGTGCATGACCACGGAGCCCCCGGCCAGCGCGAGAGCGCCCGTGCCCTGCTGCGCCTGGGCGAGGACCGCCGCCTGCTGGTGGTCGCCGCGGGCCCGGTCCGCTACCCCTCCCCCGACGGGGCGCCGCTGGCCGCGGCCCTGGACCGGATTCGCCGCCACGCTCCCGGCGCCGTAGACCTGAACCCGGAGACCGGCCGCGCTCACCTGACCGGCGAGGACGCCCTGTTCGACAGCGTGCTGGGGATCTGCGGCGGGGACGGCTCCCGCGCCCGCCGGCTGCTCGCCCACACCCGCGCCCTGGCCGCCTCCTGTGTCCTGGACCCGGCCGCCGACCTCGGCATGGGCCAGGCCCACCTGCCCGAGCACCGCGATGCCCGCGCCCAGCTCCGGGCGCGGGTGGCCGACGGCGCCGCCCGTCTGGGACTGGAGCGCTCCCGTGCGGCACGCGAGCGCGCCGCCTACGAGCTGGCCGTCATCGACCGGATGGGGTTCTGGTCCTACTTCACCGCGGTGGACGACGCCGCTCGCGCCATCAAGGGGAAGGGCATCCGGTGCGCGGCACGGGGCTCGGCGGTCGGCTCCCTGGTGGTGCACCTGCTGGGGATCAGCCCGGTGAACCCGCTGGAGCACGGTCTGCTGTTCGAGCGGTTCCTCACCCCGAGCCGGGCGAGCATGCCCGACATCGACCTGGACGTGGAATCCCACCGCCGCCTGGAGGCGTACGACGCGGTGCTGGCCTCCCACCCGGGCCCGGCCGGGGCGGTGGCCATGGTGGACACCTACCGGGCCCGCAGCGCGCTGCGCGACGCCGGCGCCGCCCTGTCCCTGCCCGCCGCCGAGGTCGACCTCATCGCCTCGGCCCTCCCACGGGTGCGGGCCGACCGGATCCGGGAGACGATCGCCGAGCTGCCCGAACTGCGCGCGGTGCGCGCCATCGCCGGGCCCCGAACCGAGGCCCTGTACGACCTCGCGGAGGAGCTGGCGGGACTGCCCCGGCACCTGGCGATGCACCCGTGCGGACTCGTCCTCGGCGGTCCCGCCCTCCCGGACCGGGTGGCCTCCCAGCCCTCCCCGGCCGGGTACCTGCTGCTCCAGGCCGACAAGCACCACGTCGAGGAGTGGGGACTTCTGAAACTGGATGTGTTGGGGGTGCGGATGCAGTCCGCGATCAGCCATGCCCTGGGCCAGATCGAGGCCACCACCGGAGCCGTGCCGGACCTGGACGCGGTTCCCGAGGACGACCCCGCGACCCTGCACCTTATGGCCACCAGTGCCACGATCGGTGCGTTCCAGATCGAGAGCCCGGGCCAGCGCGAACTCCTGTCCCGCCTGCGCCCCCAGGGGATGGCCGACCTGATCGCCGACATCAGCCTGTTCCGCCCCGGCCCGGTCGGGGTGGACATGGTCGGCGCCTACTTGGACGGGCGGGCCGGCCACCCCCGCCCTGCGCCCCACCCCGACCTGGACCCCGTCCTCGCCGCCACCGGAGGCGCCGTGCTCTACCACGAGCAGCTCTTGAGGGCCCTGGATGTGTTCCTCGGGTGCGGGCTGGATGCCGCCGAGGCGATGCGCCGCACCCTCGCAACCCCGCACGGGCTCGCCCAAGTCCGCGAGCAGTTCCATGTGGCGGCTGCCGCCCGCGGCCGCTCCGCCGGCGCCACGGCCAAGGTGTGGGAGATCGTCGACGGTTTCAGGTCCTACGGGTTCTGCGCCGCCCATGCCGCCGCGTTCGCGATTCCCGCCCTCCAGTCGACCTGGCTCAAAGCCCACCACCCTGCCGCGTTCTTCGCCGGGCTGCTGACCCACCACTCGGGCATGTACCCGCGGCGCACCCTCATCGCCGAGGCCCGCCGGATGGGCGTGCGCATCCTGCCCCTGGATCTGCACACCTCCGGAGTGACGTGGCAGGTGGAGCAGGTCGGTGACCTGGAATGGGGTCTCCGCCCGCCGCTGTCCGGCGTCGGGTCGCTCACCGACGCCGACCGTGACCGGCTCCTGACCGGCCGTCCCTACACCGACCTGCGCGACCTCATCACCCGCACCCGCCTGCCTTCCGAGGCCCTGGACGACCTGATCATGGTCGGCGCCCTGGACGCCCTCTGCGGTGCGGAGGTTCCGGGCGGTCCCGGGCGGCGCGACGTCCTGCTGCACGCCCATACTCTGGTCCGGGACCGTCCCCGCACCGCGGCGGCCGCCGGCGGTGGGGACCAGCTCGCCCTGGACGCCGCACCCGTCGCCATCCCGGCGGGCCGCGCCGCGCCGCTCACCCACACCGAGCGCCTCGCCGATGAGGCCCGCGTCCTGGGGTACGAGATCAGCGGGCACCACCTCGACCCGCACGTGGACCGCCTCACCGAACTCGCCGCCTCCCGCGCTGGGCTGGTGGTCGCCGCGGACCTGTACCACCACCCCGACGGTGTCCGGGTCACCGTCGCCGGGCGCCGCATCGGCTACCAGACCCCACCCACCCGCTCCGGAAGGCGGGTCGTGTTCTTCACCGTCGAGGACCGCACCGGCCTGGTCGAGTGCGCGATGTTCGCCGACACCGCTGCCCATGCCGCCGCCACACTGGCACCGGAGAAGCTGGTGGTCGTCCGGGGCCGGGTGCGCCGGGCCGCCCCCGGTGCCCTGCCCACCCTCACCGTCACCGGCGTCCGGCCCCTTCTTCGCTGACCACTGTGGTCGGTGTCGCCTGCTCGGTTCAGGGAGCCCCTCTGTGTTCGTTGCAGGGATCGACGTGAGGGGAACACCCCGCTGGAGTGCGGGGCCGTGCTCTCAGAGACGCTCGAGCAGTGCCTTGGCCAACCGCCGGAGTTGGTCGGTGTCCAAGCCGACGGACAGTTCGTCGTAGAGCTTGTCGGCCAGTACCTCCGGTTCGTCCCACTCCAAGTCCAGAGTGAGCTGTTCCGGTCTTCCCGCGGACTTGGACTGCGGCGCAGGCGGATCGGCAGGGGATTTCGGCCGCTTGGGCACCGGTTCCGGACCGCTACCGGGGCCCTGCCGGGGCTCCTCGCCGGTTTTTACGGGGTAAAACTCTGCGCTCTGGAGCGCGGCCAGCTGTTCCTGGGGTGGGAGCTTGCCCAACTCGCGGGCCTGGGCGAGCTTCAGTTCCCCATCGCGGAGCAGCTTCTGCAGGTCCGGGTGCAGGTCCAGCAGGATGAGCCGCTGGGTGATCCACCCGTTCGACTTGCCCAGCAGCGACGCAGCCTGGGACCGGTTCAGCCCGAGCCCCAGGAGTTTGTTGATCTCCTGGGCCTCTTCCAGGGGGTGCAGGTCCTGGCGGTGGATGTTCTCCGCCAACACCGCGGCCCGCAGCGTGACCTCGCTTTCTCCTTCTCCGCCGCGGGGCCCACGGACGTGCACCGCGACGGTTCCCAGCCCGGCCTGGCGGGCGGCGGCCAGGCGGCGGTTGCCGTTGACGACCACGAACACGGCCTCGCCGATCGCCGCCTCGTGCTCGGGGTGCACCTCCAGGTAGGCGCGCCGCGGCAAGACGTGCAGCGGCTGCAGCAGGCCCTGCTCGGTCAGGCTCGCGGCGAGCTCGTCTAGGTCCCCCAGGCTTTCCCGGGGGTTCTCCGGGTTGCCCGCCAGCTGGGAGAGTGGCACTCGGGCTGGATCGACCGGCGCTTCCCCGACGGCCTGGGAGATGAGCTGGCGGCGGGCGCTGCGCGCTTGGCCGGCGGCCCCGAAGGAGGACGACTTCCCGAGTTTGTCGGCCTTGCTCACGAGAGGGTCCTCGCGATCTGGCGCATGGCCACGGACTGGTCGCAGGAGGGGTCATAGACCAGCAGCCCGAGTTTGCTGCGTACCGCTTCCCGCTGCTCCTTGCGGTCGGGCACCACCGCGATCACCTCCGGGTCGCCGATCTCCTCCCACGACTTCAGTGAGGACGTCGCGATGAACCCGCGGCGGGCGTCGTACATGTTCACGACTAGCCCCAGGTAGTCGACGTCCAGCCGCATGTCCTGGCGCAGGTCCTCGATCTGCCCGGTCAGCAGAGTGAAGGCGTCGGCGCTGGAGTCCTCGGCCTGGACCGGGATCACCACCCCCGAATCGCCCGGCTTCTCCTCGGGGCGCCGGCGCCCGTAGTAGATTGCGGCGTCCATGGCCAGCCCGAGGCTGGGTGGGCAGTCGAGGACGATCACGTCGTAGTCGCCCTCGACCGGCTCCAAGGCCCGCTCCAGGGCGGCCTCGCGGGCTCGGGTCGTGGACAGCTTCACGTCCAGGACGAACCCGTCCGCGCAGGCGGGCAGCAGGTGGAGACGGTCCCCGAAGCGCTCGTCCTCGATCGGTACGATGAGCGACTTCAGATCGCCCTGGCTCTCACTGGTCATGTGCTTGACCAGGCTGTCGCTGTCCAGCCCGAGCGGCTCCACACCGAGCTGGGTGGTCAGGTGCCCCTGGGGGTCGAAGTCCACCAGCAGGACCCGCAGGCCCGGCCCGCCGAACTCACTGCCCTCGGCGTAGGCCTGACCCACGCCGGCGGACAGGGCGGTCTTGCCCACCCCACCCTTCTGGTTGGCCATGATCCTGCGCTTGGGGTGCGTCATGTGTTCCTCCTGAGGAGAAGGGTGCTCGGCGAGCCAGAGCTCCACCGCTTGGGAGAGCCCCTGGATGAAGGAGACCCCGCGCGTCCCACAGGCGGTCTTGAAGTCGGCGAAGGCGCCGATCGGAAGCCAGGTGGAGAACGGGGGCGCTCCGGAGGTGTCCACCGTCGGCTGTGGGCCCGCGTGCGCCCATCGCTCCAGCGCGTGGGCGATGGCGTCCTGGATGTCGAGGCCGCGTTCGGCGGCCCGGATCTTCAGGCGGGTGCGCAGGCGGGCGGGCAGCTTGGAGGTGACCTTCTCCTTATCGCCGGGGGATGCTGATGCCATGGGCGTTACCTTACTAACGCTTGACTCGAACGGCGCATCGCCATGCCGCGCTCGGTTTTTACCGCGTAAAACCGATGCCTCCAGCGAGGTGCACATTCCTTGCTCAACAGGGCTCTCTGTCTCGGCGGTGTGCCTACCTGGGCTGCTCGACGCTGCGGTACGGGGTGCCGTAGATTCTGGGCGCCCCACCCCGGCCAATGAGGCCCTGTTCCGCTTCCGACGGGCGGCCAGGCCTCCCGTGATGCGAGCGAGGACCACCGTGATGCCACCCTCTGCGCCCGTACCCGCCCCTGCGCCGGCTCCTGGCCGCCGAAACGCAGGGCGCGCGCTGATGGTCGGCGGCGGAGCCGTAGCACTGGCGCTAGCTGTAGGAGTCGGATGGGCCCTGGGTCGCGACCACGCCAGCCCTGCGGCGCCGACGGAACAGAGCGGACCAGCCACGGAAAGCAGTCTGAGTGGTCCAGTACCGCTGGCCATAGAGGTCACCACGGACCACCGCGGGCTGGCACGTCACAACGATGACGGCACGTGCACATGGCACGCCCTGTCCTACGTTCTCCGAGATGGAGCCGGCACCGTTCTGGACGTGGGGGATGTCCCCGCGGTCGGACCCGACGAGACCGCGGTCGGCGAGGTCCAGGACGACGGCGTGTGCCGCTTGTCCATCAGCCTGGACGCTCCGCCTGCCGACGTCTATGAGGTGGAGATCGCCGCTACGGTGCCGCCCCGGGACAGCGGCCGTTCGCTCCCGGGAGAGAGCGAAAGCTACTCGGACTCAGCCATGATCAGCCGTAGAGACGCACAGGATGGTGGGGTCCTGACCGTGTTCATCGACGGCCCGCCTCTGGTGTACTGAGGTGCCTGCGAAGCCTGGAGCTCCACCCACGCAGGTGGTGGGTGCTCTGTCTCTCGTGGCCTCACGCATCCGGTCGATCACCAGCTCCAGCAGGACACTTTGCCCCGAGGCTGGCTCGGCGCCCTGGCCGAGAATGGCCTCACCATCGGGCCGCTGCTGCGCGGCATCGACCGCCACGGGCTGGAACTGTGAGAACGCCTTTTCCGCCACGGACGGGCGAGGGAAGGGGGGTGACCGGACCCGGTCAGGGGCCACGTCCCATCCAGAACTGGCTACGGTCGCAACATGGTCCCACCTGCTCCCCCGCCGACACCGGCCCGTGGCGGAACACCCTCACCGAACGCACCATCCGAGCCTTGGCGGTCCTGTGCGAACGGCGCGTGGGACTGTCCTGGTCCGGGATCGTCGTCGGCGCCCTCGGGGCCAGCGTGGCGCTGTGGCCCCTGGCCACCGCCGCCGCGGCCGCGAGGGTGCCGCGGGCCTGGATCGCCCGCCAGGGCCGGTGGGCCGAGCGCTCCACCGCCATCGACGCCTACATCCGCCCCGCCGACGCCTGGACCGACAACCCCCTGCGCCACGTCGGACTGTAAGACGCCCGCTCACGACCCTCCCGGGGAGCGGTCCTGCTTGACCACCAGCACCAGCACGCCCAGCGCCGCGCCGAACGCGGCCCCGGCCGCGAGCAGCGCGTCGGGCCAGGACGCCCCCGCCGCCAACCGCAGCGCCCCTGCCAGGGCCGCGCACCCCGTGCTGGCCACCAGGATCAGCGCCGCGCGCACCTCGATCATCTCCGCTCCCTCCACGCCGGGACCTCCGGTTGTGATCCAGCCTGGGACCAGCGAAAACCGGATGCTCCGACCACACCCTGCGGACCCTGCGAGAGCACCGGAAAGCCCTAACCGCAGCCGTTCCAGCTCCGGAGAGCTTAAGATTGTCAGAAGCTGCTCACACTTGCCGAAGATTGCTCAAAGGAGCCTGGAGATGTCCCGGTCGATTCGGATGCCCTCGCAGGACGAGCTCCCCGCCGGCCCGCAGCGCAGGTTCATGGAGACGCTCTTTCGCCTCTGGGTCGATGCCGGCATGCCAGCCATGGAGATGGTGAGCAGGGCGGCCGACAACGTCCCGCCTGAAGCCGGGGCCGCCAGCAAGGAGACCGTGCGCAAGATGCTCACCGGCAAGGCCGTGCCGCACGCCTGGCAGAACGCGGAAGCCGTCTTCGTCGGGCTGTCGACGATGGCCGGACTCGACCCGGATCGGCTGGTGGAGTACACCGACGACCTGGACGACTACAACGCGATTCCCGATCCCGAGCCAGCGCGGATGGTCTTCCGACGACTCTGGGCTGCGGCTCGCGGCGTCACGGACTACGCCCACGGCACGATGCAGGACTACACCCCTCCCCCGAAGCCTGGCTCCTGGGGCAAGACCTTCGGGGATGGGCCCCCGTTCTGACTGAGCGCCAGCCAGCCCTGACCCCCGATTTGGCCCACTTATCGCGGGCCAGGAGCGGTTCCCGGGCAGTTCGAAAGCGGTAGAGGAATACCGGTCCTCCGGGGCCGTGGCCACGCCCGGGATTCACCGCACGGGCGGCTGTTCGACCCAGAGGTCACCGGCGAACCACCGCAGCGCCGCACGCAGACGCTCGGCGTCGTGATGCTTTGCGGCACCTATCTCCTGGGCGACGCACACGACCTTTCCCCCCTGGAAATCCTTGAGTGAGGCGAACTCGGGGAGGTCCTTGCCGGCCCAGATCACCAACTGGGCCTGAGCTCCCTCACCAACCAGGCTGACCTGGGTCAGTTCTTGCCAACGAGCCGTCCGCTTTCCTGGTCCCTTCTCGGCTCCGGCCGTCAGCCCGCTGACGCGCAGACCAAGGTATGCAGGCTTATTGTTGATCGAGACGTTGAGCAACAAGACGGACAGGATGATCGCGGCGACAAAGGGCAGTGGGCCCAACTGAAGGCCGACGAGGGTTGCGAGGACGTTGATCAGTACGCCGAAGCACACAGTGCCCGCTAGGACGAAGAAGCCTCCAAGGACCATCTCCGCTACCCCGGAGCCTTTGAATACCACCTCCTCCACCGGTTCCAGCCCGGCGTTAAGTCCGGTTCCGGTCTCGAAGGCCATTCGCACGGCGCCGTGCGGTTCGACGTCGATGCGGCGCACCGCGCTGCGTTGCTCATTGGAGCCCACCTGCACGGTGCGCCTGCCCGCCTCAACCGGGAAGCTTCCGCTCTTGCCCGCCGGGACGGTACCCACCTCGGTCCCGTCGATGAGGGCCGTCATCGGGTCCGGGCTGAGGTTGCCGATGACCAGCTCGGCGGCCCCGGACTCCTCGGGGGAGTCGTCCGAGGGGGCCTCCGGCCTCGCCCGGGAACCGGTGTCCTCGACATCCTGGCCGACGGTGCCCCCGGCCAGGAGCATGTCCAGGACCTGTCGCGCGGTGGGCCGCTGGCCGGGATCCTTGGCCATGCAGGCCAGCACGATGCCCAGCAGCGGGTCGGTCATGTCCGCAGTCCGGGGCGGGTGGTTCAGGGTCTGGTTGATACGGGCAGCCTGAGTGGGGCCGGGAAAGGCCTGGGCACCGGTCGCGGCGTGGACCATCACCGCACCCCAGGCGAACACGTCCGCCGCCGGCCCCAGGTCGGTGCCCTCGATCTGCTCCGGTGCCATGTAGCCCAGGGTGCCGATCCGCGTGGGGGTCGAGGTAGCGCCGTCCAGGGCGCGGGCGATCCCGAAGTCGATCACCCGCGGGCCGTCGACGGCCAGCAGGATGTTCGCGGGCTTGAGGTCGCGGTGCACCACCCCGGCGGCGTGGATCGCCACCAGCGCGGTGATGGTCTGCACCGCCAGCCTTTGCAGGTCTGCGCCGGTGCGCGGGCCGTCGTTGCGGATGGCCTGGGCCAGGGTGGGGCCGTCGATGTACTCGGTGGCGAGCCAGGGCCGCGTCGCGTCGGCGTCGCCGTCCAGGACCTGGGCCAGGCAGAACCCCTGCACCCTGCGGGCGTTGGCCAGTTCCTGGGAGAAGTACCGACGCACCTGCGGGTCCTTGGCCAGCTGCGGGTGCAGCAGCTTGACCGCCACCTGGCGCCCCTGGGCGTCCTGGCCCAGGTACACCGACCCGAACCCGCCCGAGCCCAGTTCCCGCAGCAGACGGAACCCGCCCACCTCCTGGCCTACACCCACCGCGGCTCCCGCATGCTCGACCGGTTCAGAGCGACCAACCTAGCCTCGGCCGGGACAAGCCGCCAAGGCATCAAGGAAAGCCCGAGCAACCACCACTCCAGAAGGGCAGCCTCGGGCACCCACTTATCGCGGGCCAGAATGAACGAGGAAAATGACAAGAATGCCTGTCATTGACTCATAATGACAGGTAAGCTTGTCATATTCGGGGCGCGGTCGGCGTCCCCCGATACCCCTGGGAGACCCTTGTGTCCGAGGCCCGCCGCCCCACCCCCTACGCACTGCCCGCCGAGGACCGGGAGCGCCTGGCCCGCGACCTGGCCGCCCTGGTGCGCCGCACCGGCCACGCCCTGGCCCCCCAGACCACCCCCGCCGATGCCGGCGCCGCCCTGACCGCCACCCCCGACCAGGTCCGCGCCCAGGACCTCGCCCAGCTGCGCGCCACCGAGCTGCTGCGCGCGGCCCTGGAGGAGCATGCCCACATGCTCGCCCTGGACCTGGGGCGGCGCACCGACGCCCCGGTCACCTACACCGACCTCGGGAACGCGGTGGGCATCACCCGCCAAGCCGCCCGCACCCGCTGGCCCTCCGCCGTCACCGACGCCCAGGCCGGGCGCCCCCGCGCCCCGAAGCCGGACGAGAAGGACCTGGTCATGGTCGTCTACCGCAACGCCGACCCTAAGGTCGACGAGTCCGACCGCGCCTACGGCGAGACCGGAGCCGACGAGAAGACGCAGCGGGAAGCCGACGACAGGTGGTGGCGGATCGCCGCCGACAAGGAACCTCGCCTGCGCGCGATCGTCTATGTCTGCGAAGGGAAGGTGGTCCGGGTGCGCGGCGTCGAGCAGGGCAAGCCCTGGGGCCGCGACCCCCGCGGCTACGCGACCATCCCGGTCACCGCTCCGCTCACCGCCGAGGAGATCACCCGGCTCCTGCCCACCCTGGGCCTGGGCCCGGGCGACACGCTGCCCCAGACCCAGGGTCCCTCCCGCCGCTACCTGGAGCTGTAGCCGCCGATTCCGCGCCGGTGATTCACCCTTCGGCCAGGACACAGATCGTGCCTGAACATGGCCTCCAAGCCCACCCTGTTCAACGGGAACCCGCGCGGATTTTTCGCCGAGACTGCTCAGGCCAGCGACCACAACGACCCGCAGAACCTCGCCGAGTTCGCCGGGCGGCTGTGCTACCGCTCCTGGGAGCCGGGCCTGAACCCCAACGTCACGCGGGTGCGCACCGACCAGGACGCCTACCTGGGCAACATCCTGGCCAGCCTGCACGGCTCGGTCCTGGAGCACGTGAACTTCGGGTTCGTGCTGCACAACGTGTCCCGGGTGCTCACCCACGAGCTGATCCGGCACCGGCCGGGTGTGGCGATCTCCCAGGAGTCGCTGCGGTTCGTGCGCCTGACCGACCTGCCGTTCTGGTTCCCGGAGTGGGCCCAGAACGCCCCGGAGCTGATGGAGCGCGCCGAGGCGATGCTGGCGCAGATGGAGGAGTTCCAGCTCTGGATGGCCGACCACTTCGGCCTCGACGACGAGGGCGTGAAGTTCGCGGAGAAGAAGCACAAGACCTCCTTCATGCGCCGCTTCGCCCCCGAGGGCGTGGCCACCGGGCTGGTGTGGACCGCCAACGTGCGCACCCTGCGCCACACCCTGGAGGCCCGCACCGCGCCCGGTGCGGAGGAGGAGATCCGGCTGCTCTTCCATCGCATCGGCGAGACCCTCCAGGAGGAGGCCCCGGCGCTGTTCGGCGACTACACCGTGGAGGACGGCGCCTGGGTGCCCCAGTGGCACAAGATTGGACATGACTTCCGCGAGTTATCCACAGGCTTCGAGCACCCTCCGGTCTTCTTTTCCGCAGGTGAGAGCGTTTCTACGTCGTCGATGGGGAGATTCTCGTAGGGGTAGTGCGGCTGCGCACGACCCACCGACAGCCACCGGGTGCGTGTAGCGTTTCTTGTACCGCTTCCGGTCGGGTCTGTTCCCGGGAGGCAGATCAGGCGTTCAGGCGCCGGACTCCTCCGCATCTTGCTTCGAGGTGCGTGGTCACGACCGGAAGAGGTGCCGTATGAACCGTCGTTGGCGCGGGCGCAGGGGTGGCGACTCGACTCCTGGGTGGTTGGTCGCCCTGTTGGGGGGAGCAGCCAGAGCAGTGGTCTCCCACCTGCTGGACCTGTTCTTCGACGGAAACGGCCCCAGCTGACCGTGAGGTCTGCTGAGGCCGCATCCTGAGGCGGGGCCTGCCGTTGTCGTTTGG